>JBAUNU010000608.1:0-1538 GCA_049579405.1 Methylocella sp. | reverse complement strand
GCGACGTGATAGCCGCCGATGTCGTGATAGGTAGCGGCGAGGGCGTCAACGCGGCCCCGCCAGTCAAGGCACCACTTAATGAAATCCCAAATCGGCCCGAGCCAAAACGCGACGCCGAGAATCGACTTCCAATATTTTTTGAACAACATAGGACGCGCCGCATCTCCAGTAGGCGCACCCTAAACGATGTGGCGATTCAACAAAAGGCAGCACTCGGGATAAGACGCCCCGCGAGCCGATTCACCTCACACCTCCTTTCGGAAATGTGAGATCGGGAGCGGGTTAGATCACTTAGGCAGTTGCGCCATAATACCGACGCTGGCGGACTTCAATCCGCCGTTTGCATGCCCTTTCCTGCACAAAAATTTGGCAGGTTCCGCCCTTTTCCCTCTTGCGCGTGAGGAAAATCATTGCGAAAGCTAAGGCGATCCACGCGCGGTCAAAGATGGCAACCCGGGCGCGCTCCCGCCATGGACCACGCCGGACCCGAACCCGCGGGATTTATCTCCAGCTCATAAAACACACCGTGGCCGGCGCGGCCCCCGTCTTTGCCTCGCCGGCATGTTTCCGCGGGTGACGGTTGCCGGACGGCCCGCCGGCCCTTTCGATCAGCCGCGGCTTGACCGGCGGAGGAGAATCGGGCTGAGTTGAAGCGTCAAGGACTTCCGGAGCCAATCATGCTGATCGCCATTCCCGCCGAAAATGATCCCGCCGAGGGCCGTGTCGCGGCGACCCCCGAAACGGTTAAAAAATTTTTGACCCTCGGCGCGGAGGTCAAGGTCCAAACCGGCGCCGGACTTAAATCCGGAATTTTGGATCGGGAGTACACGCTCGCAGGCGCCACGATCGCGCCCGATGCTGTAGCCACGGTGAAAGACGCCGATGTTGTCTTGCGGGTCCGGCGGCCCGGCGGCGCAGACATCGCCGGCGCCAAGCCAGGCGCCGCCGTCATCGCGATCATGGATCCTTACGGGCATATCGATGCGCTGACCTCATTGGCGGCGGCGGGCGTTTGCGCCTTCGCAATGGAATTAATGCCGCGCATCACAAGGGCGCAGACGATGGACGTCCTGTCGAGCCAGGCCAACATCGCCGGCTATCGCGCCGTCATCGATGCCGCCGCCGAATATGGCCGGGTCATTCCGATGATGATGACGGCGGCGGGCATGATTCCCCCCGCGAAAATCTTCATCATGGGCGTCGGCGTCGCGGGGCTGCAGGCCATCGCCACCGCGCGCAAGCTCGGTGCCATCGTGACCGCGACCGACGTCCGGCCGGCGACGAAAGAGCAAGTTGTGTCGCTTGGCGCCAAATTCATCGCCATCGAGGACGAGGAATTCAAAGGGGCCGAGACGGCGGCCGGATATGCCAAGGAGATGTCGGCCGGCTACAAGGCGAAACAGGCGGCGCTCACCGCCTCGCACATCGCCGCGCAGGACATTGTCGTCACGACGGCCCTTATTCCCGGCCGCCGGGCGCCGGTCCTTGTCACGGCCGCCATGATCGAATCGATGCGTCCCGGCTCGGTTGTCGTCGAT
>JBAUNU010000607.1:0-1841 GCA_049579405.1 Methylocella sp. | reverse complement strand
CGATCGGCTATTTTTAAGCTGCGCGGCCCGGGTCGCCGCACTCTTCCGAAGGCTTACTTTTGGTGAGGAGATTTTGGCCATTATCTTCTTTTGCCCAGGCGAAAAGAGATTTGCTCCACAGCCAATTTTTGTAAGCTCCCCCCTTTGAAGCTCACCTTTACGCCGCGCGCGTGCAGCAGGTATTTTTCGTGCCAGAGCGTATAGTTTCGTGCAAGGCCCATTAGTCGCCCCTTCATCACAACAACGGCAACGTCCCCGGAGCAAACGAGAACGCCGTCGTAAACTGTGTCATCCGGATCAGAATACCTCCTTTCTGTCACGCGCCAAAATCCAGCATCAGAGGTAATTTCCATTACGGGTTCGGGATATTTAAGGCCGAATGGATCGTCCTTACGACTATGTTCTAGGACATAATCTCCCGAATAGTCGTGCCCGTTACCGGCGCCATAGAAGATCGACAGGCGTTCTCCAAGATTGGCAACGGGGTCGGAAATTACCACGCGTTCGACGAAGCGATGGCATAGCGCCACACAGGATTTGTTCTTTCCCCATCCGGCTAGGAATCGCTGCAGGGTCGACAGCGGGATTTCCGTTTTTCGCGGGTGTGAGTCCTTAATCCGCTCTGCGAGTGTCGGCGCACCGATGCCATTTTCTTTCATGTAACGGATCAGCTTTTTGCGGATCAGCTCACGCTCGACGGCGTCGAATGTCTGCTGCTCGACCTCACCGTGCATCCGTATCACTCCGCCTTTGACCTGGAACTGACCAGCGGGACCCGGGCATAATTTTTGGCGGAAGCTAACACGGAGATGCACGGTGCTAAAGCCCCGTTCGACTAACGACCACAACAGCCGCGAAAGCTATTTGCGGGCAGCCACCAATGAATTGCGGCCTTATTTCGCGAAGCTTGGTCTGACGCTCCCTGACAAGATCAGATACGCCGTCGCGTTCACATCGCACGGCAAAAAGGGAAAGGTGGCCGGAGAGTGCTGGCAAGCCGGCGCGTCAGACGACGGCCACCATGAAATCATTATCCGGGCCGATTTCGCCGACCCTGCCGAGGTGCTCGGAATCCTCGTGCATGAGCTGGTGCATGCCGCGCTGCCGCCGGATGTGAAGCACGGCAAGGAGTTCCGGGAAGCGGCGCTCAGGATCGGGCTTGAAGGGCCGATGCGGCACGCCCTGCCCGGCGCGGTCCTTAAGGAGCGTTTAAACGAGCTTGCTTCGTCCCTGGGATCGTTTCCGCACGGTCGGCTGAACTTCGATCGCATGACGCTCGCGGGCGCGGTGGCGGCAGACAAGCCAAAGAAGCAGGGAACGCGCATGCTCAAGGCCGAATGTCTCGGCGCGGGCTGCGGTTACACCGTGCGCGTTGCCGCGCGATGGATCAAGGAATGCGGCCCGCCCCACTGTCCGAAACATGGCGCGATGCACGTACCGCCGCTGGCGCAGGAAAACGCTGGGACTGACGGCGAAGCAGAGTCAATCCCCACGAATGCAGACGATGCGGACAGCGAGGCGGTGCCGGCTGCCCACGCGGCTGCCATCACCATACAAACGGCGGAGTAACATTATGGGCCTGATCATCGCCATCGCGTGCGGGTTCGCATGGTTCCAGTTTTCGGACCCGTTTTCGCATTTCCTGTTTCAACATGCACCGGCGGCCTATGCCCGCCAGCTTTCTTCCAATGGCCCGTTGATTCTCGGCGGACTGATGCTCTGCGGGCTGGTCGCGGGCGCCGGGCTGCAAGGCTCGATGACAAACCAGCGCACCGCCGGCATGTGGCAATCGGCGCCGGGGCGGCGGGTCATCGGCTGGGCCGCGCATTGGGCGGCGTTCA
>JBAUNU010000606.1:0-6907 GCA_049579405.1 Methylocella sp. | reverse complement strand
GAATAGGAGTGGATGACCGCGAAGGCAGCCGGGTCGATGATCGGATTGCCCCATTCGAGCCATTCGGGCGGCGTTAACGGCAGGCTCGCATCGAGCATCGTATTCAAGACATCGACAAAAGGCACGTCCGCAATGACGCCCGCAAATAATCGGGGAGCGAGATTGGCGGCGGCGCCGATGAGCATTCCGCCCGCGCTGCCGCCCTGGGTCACGATCCGTCCCGCGCCCGTATAGCCGGTGGCAATGAGATGTTTCGCCGCGCTGATGAAATCGCTGAAGGTGTTCGGCTTTTTGCCAAGTTTCCCATCGGTGTACCAGTGCCAACCCTTATCGGTGCCGCCGCGAACATGGGCGAGCGCAAATATGAAGCCGCGATCGGCGAGGCTGAGGCGATTGGCCGAAAACGAAGCAGGCACGTGAGAGCCATACGCGCCGTAGCCGTAAAGCAGCAAAGGGGCGGATCCATCGAGCCGCGTGCCGGCCCGATAAAGGATCGAGATGGGAACTTGTTCGCCGTCCGCGGCGACCGCGAACAGCCGCCGCGTCACATATTGCAAGGAATCGTGACCCGAGGGTATGATCTGACGCTTGCGCAGGATCCGTTCGCGGGTGGCGAGATTGTAATCGTAGGTTTCCCAAGGCGTCGTCATCGATGAATAGGTGAACCTGAGCGTTTCGGTCGCATATTCGAGACGCTCCTCGAGGCCGAGCGAATAGGCTTCTTCGTGAAAAGCGATCGCATGTTCCTCGCCGCTCTCGAAATGCCGGATCATAATTCGCGGCAGGCCTGCTTCGCGCTCGATGCGCACGAGATAATCCGGATAAACCGCAAGCTTGATGATCATGCACCCCCTCCGGTGCGGCACCTCGTCGATCCAGAACGGCCGTCCTGGGCTCGCCAAAGGCGCGCTCATGATCTTGAAATCCTCGGCTTCATCGGCGTTGGCCCGGATAAAAAGCCGGTCGCCGCGATGTTCGAGGTCATAGCGCAGACCCGGCGCGCGAGGCTCGACGAGGCGGGGTGTTGCGTTGCCATCGGCAAGATCGAGCAGATGGCATTCGGAAGAATCGTGATCGTCGACGGTTATGATTGCGAAGCGCGCCGATTGGCTGCGCCTGATATGAATAAACAAGCCAGGATCGTGCGCCTCGAAGACGCGGGCGTCGGCCGAGGGATCGCTGCCGGTCCGGTGCCGGAAAACTTCGGCCGGACGGTGATTTGCGTCGGTCCGGACATAATAAAAGCCAAGCGAATCCGTCATCCATACAACGTCGCCGTCCGTATCGGCGACCACTTCCGCGCTGTCCGGTGGACGGCTCTTCTTGCTCGGGTGGCCGGGGCGCAAGCCGCGGATCCGAATCGCATAAAATTCCGAACCCGTCTCGTCGGCGCTCCAGGCTAGTTGGGCATGATCCGGGGAATGGCAGGCGGCGCCCACTTCAAAAAAGCGCTTGCCGCGCCCTCGCGCGTCTCCGTCGAGCAGAACTTCCTCGGGTCCGCCGGAACGCTTGACGCGGCAAAAGACCGGGTGCTGGCCGCCGTTGTCGTGGCGGGCATAATAAAGCCACGGGCCGTCTGGGCGGGGAACCTCGGAATCGTCTTCCTTGATCCGCCCGCGCATTTCCTTGACGAGCGCGGCGCGCAACTCAGCGAGCGGCGCGAGCATGGCCCCCGCATAGCCGTTCTCGGCCTCGATCAAGGCACGAATATCGCCGGGCAAGGCGGCGGGGTCGCGCAGAACCTCCTGCCAGTTCGCGGCCTTCAGCCACGCATAATCGTCGCTCAGCGTAATCCCATGCAGGGTCGTTTCCGAGCGGCGCTTGTCGACAGCCGGCGGTGCCGGGGGGCGGGGAGCGGACCATTTAAGCTTGCGCATCGATCATTCTTCCATAAAGGCGCCGCGCCGCGCACCGCGCAGGTCAGGCCAGGCCCGAGGCCTTTGGCGTTGCGTTATTCCCGCGCCGCCCGCATCTTTCAACGCTTTTTTTGCTTCAAAGCACTAAAGTTTATGCATGCTACTTGCGGAAACCAAGCGTTGCCCTTAGAAAGCTCGGAAGTTCTTGAAAGTCGATTCGCAAAAATCGGTTAAAAGAGCTTTGTTTGGCTGGTCTTGCCGCCATGGGTATATGATAGGTCATCGCTATTTGACCCATATACTACCGGCGGCGCCGTACTCCTCGGGGATATCAAGCGCCATGAGCGAACCCTCAAGTTCTAACAGTTTCATCGAGCTAGCCGCGGACATCGTTTCCGCATACGTCAGCAATAATTCCGTGCCTGCGAGCGATCTACCGTCCTTGATCGGCGACGTGCATTCGGCATTGCTGCGTGTCACCTCGGGCACGATGGCCGCGGCGGCCGAAACGCCAAAGCCGGCAGTGCCGGCCAAGAAATCGGTCACGCGAGAGTATCTCGTGTGCCTGGAAGATGGGCGGAAATTCAAGTCGTTGAAGCGGCATCTGCGGACTCAATACAATTTGTCTCCGGACGAATACCGCGAGAAATGGGGGCTCGCCCCCGATTATCCGATGGTCGCGCCGGATTACGCCAAGGCGCGTTCGAACCTAGCCAAGCAGATGGGCCTTGGTCAACAACGCCGGCGCAAACGGTAAGCGGACAGGACCGGCCCTGCCTGCCTATGGGAGGGAGGCGCGCGATCGATTCCGCGATCATGGGGAGCTTTGCCATGGCGCGGCCGGCTCAGGAACGAACGGACGTCGAACGCGAATCGTTGGCTGCAGCCGTCGTTCGCGGTTCGAGCGTTCACTTTGGGTCGCGGGTCGCGCCCAGTGTCGGCTATTCCATTAGGCGATGCTTGGCAAGACCTTTGGCCAGCTTCGCCCGCGATTGCATTTCTCAAATTTCCGCTTTGTCAGTGGGGAAGCGCGAAAATTCGAGAGCGGAACCAAATATCATCCCCGCATGCCCAATTGGCATTAGACGGCGGCGGCGCGCGCGTCGCTCTTGATTCGCTCGACCATCGAACGCACGCCATTGGAGCGCTGCGGCGTCAAATGCGTCGAAAGGCCGAGGGTCTCGAACAGGCCCTGAGCATCAATGGCAAGGATCCGCGATGCCGTCTGGCCGGAATATAGGGCCAGCAGAAGAGCCACCAGCCCGCGCACGATATGAGCGTCGCTATCTCCCTTCAAGTGGAGAACAGGGCTCCCCGAATGATCCGCCGCGACGCTGGTCTCCAGCCACACCTGGCTAGCGCATCCGCGCACTTTATTTCTATCGTCATAAGCGGCGTCCTCCAAGGGTTCGAGCCCGCGTCCGAGCTCGATCAAATAGCGATAGCGGTCCTCCCACTCGTCAAGGTAATTGAAATTCTCGATAATCTCGTCGAGCTTCGTGGTGGTTCGCAGGCCAGGCATGGATAGTCACACTCCCGACTGACACGATGCGCATAGCCCCGTTGGGTTGCTTTCAAGCACTCATGCCAGACGCCAGATTTCCGTCTAGGGGTTCGCCCTATTATACTTAATTCGCGGCGGCCGAGGCATCAACAACCGGAGAATTTGGCGGGGTTTTGCCGGTGCCGCCGGCGTCCCGCGACCATGCGGCTTAGAGTGGCCGCCCCCGCTCAAGGCAAGCGGCAGGCGAGCGCAAACAGGCCCTTTCCGCCCTGGCTTGTGCCCTGCCGATCGTCCGGCCCAGGATGTCTTGCACCCCGCGTGCGGATCCTTGGCCTAGAGATCGACGCAAATACGATCGAGAGCCAGAATACGGAGCGAAGCATCGGCGAGACATTGGCGAGACCACCGGATCACGGTTAAGCGCCGGTTAATCGAGATCACGAGAGGGTGCATACACCCAACCGGATTTTGCACCCTTTTGCTCATTGTTCCAGCATGCCTTGGCAATGGCTTCTATACCATAGGACAATTTTCCGGCCGTTCACGCAGCGCATTAGCTGGCATTCTAAAACTTAAGGGGAATTGTTTAAGAAGCGTCTGGCACGCTCTCAGGCACCGTCGAAGCAGGATTCTAGAGCGCTTGGCGATCGCACGGAACCGCGTCATCGAAAAAGAATCCGCTTAAAATATCAACGTTTGGATCAGCCCTTATCGAAATACTCATCAACTTTTCCGGGATTGGTCTAGCTGCATGAGGCGGAGCTGTGTTTTGGGTTTTTTGCCAAGGTTTGAGAGGTGGACTGCCAAGTTAGTCGTTGGAACCGGTTTTGTGCGCCTCCGGACCCTGCGCCGCAAGGCGAAGCAAGTCCGGGCCGAGGGCTACGACAGTTTCGCCGAAAACATGGGTTGCCTCGTCCTCTGTTGCGCCCGGTCTGGCTCCGTGTCGTCGGTCAGCTCGAACTGCGAGGCCTTGTTCGGCTTGCGGCCGAGTGCATTGACGGGACGCGGCTTTTTCGAACGTGTCCAGGTCGCCGACAGACCCGCCTTTCTGAAGGCCATCGCGGACACCCGCGCCGGCTCCGTGACGATCGAGGCGACCTTGCGTTGGCGCGGTATCGCGCGGGTCGACTGCGGCGACTACGCCGAGCCGGTTTTCCTTTGGCTCGAGATGCGGGCGCGCCGCGGCGGAGAATACCGCGCGGCCCAAGGGGAAAGCCGGGACGACGATGTCGTCGCCGTCTTTCGCGACGTCACGGAGGCCAAGCTTCGCGAGGTGGCGCTCGAAGACGCCCGCGCCGCCGCCGAGGAAGCAAACCTCGCCAAGGATTATTTTCTCGCCCAAGCGGGCCATGAATTACGCACGCCGCTCAATGCGATCGCCGGTTTTGCGGAGTTACTCGGCGATCCGCGATTGGCCCCGCCCGATCCCGAAAAACAACGCGAATACGCGAGGATCATTCATCGGTCGGGGCGGCATCTTCTCGCCGTCGTCAATGCGATCCTGGACATCTCGAAAATCCAATCCGGCTCCTTGCCGATTGAGATCGAGCCTTTTGCCGTGCCGCCGTTGATCGACCTTTGTTGCGACATGGTGAAACTTCATGCCAAAAACAACGGGGTCGAGCTCCTGCGCGCCTACCCGGCAAATCTCGAGGAGATCACCGGCGACAGACGAGTGTGCACACAAATTCTCGTCAACCTGCTTTCAAATGCGATCAAGTTCACGCCCGCTCATGGCAGCGTGACAATCAGTGCGAGACCGGAAGCTAATTCGCTTCTGATCCTGGTGGCCGATACGGGCATCGGAATCGCCGCTCGCGACCTCGCCCGGCTCGGCGATCCGTTCTTTCAGGCCAAAGCCTTGCCGAACCGGCAAAATAAAGGAACCGGTCTTGGCCTCTCGATCGTGCGTGGCCTCGTCGGCCTGCACGGGGGCACAATAATAGTGGCGAGCGAACCAGGCAAAGGCACCAGTGTCCGTGTCCGTCTGCCGCTCGATTACCGTGGTTTGGCAGCCAAGGCGGGAATCCGGGCCAGTATTGAGACGATTGCCCACTTGCCTGTCGCTGAGCAGCATGACCTTTACAAGCAAATGACGGTGAAGAAAATTGCGTGAAGCCTTGGCCGCCGCCGATCATGATTTTGTTCTGACCGAACCGGCTTCGAAACTGAAACATTTGCGGGAAAAGCTGCTGACCGCAAGAAGGCGCGGTTCACGTCGGGCAGGGCGGCGGGGCCGGCACTATTTGGGCATTCTCGCCGCCGGTTTTTTCGCCGCGGCCGCCGCCGCGATCCTGCTCAATGCGCTCGTTTGGCAAAGGACCCGTCACCCCGCGCCGCTTTTCTCACGCGCCGCCCCGGCTCCCCCTGCAAAACCGCCAACAACCGCCGGAATGAGCGCGGTTCCCGCGTCGCGGCCCCAGCCCGCCGTTACACCTCCCCAGGCACAAGATAAGCTAGTTGAAAGGCCGGCTGCGCAAAAATCGCCCGTCGAAAGTCCGCCGCTGGAGATGCCCGCAGGCGGCCATCCGCGACAGAACGGTATCACTTCTTCGCCTCCGCACGACGTAATTTCGCAATGGCTGAAGGCGCCGCCTACGCCGCCTGCTCGGCCTATCCCAGAGCCCGCCGCGGCGGCCGCGCCCAGCAAATTGGTGTTGGCGGCGCAGCGCGCGCTCGTTAAATTGGGTTTTGTTCTGAACCCCGATGGCGTGGCGGGAGCAACAACCCGGCAAGCGATCGAACGCTACGAGCGCGACCACGGACTTCCCGCACGTGGCGATCTCTCGCGCGCCATCATGCGGCAATTGAGCGCCGAAACGGGCATTACGGTCAACTGATTGTGGATCGCTCGATAGGCGGTCTCGAAAACGTTCGCGGGACTTTTTCGACGCCGGCCTTCTCCAATTCTCTGATTTTGAGGAATTCCCTTTCGAGCGATGATTCCACCCTATCGAACCTATCGAAAAGCGCGCTTGGGACGTTCGCCCCGCGTGGTTTTTTCTTGATTTCGGTAAATAGGAGTCCGCATGGCCGGGATGGAAACCATAGCTCGGGAAGGGTGTTTATGACCATACCGGGCAACGAAGAACCACAAGACCACACATCCAATGAACCATCCCCAAGCAGCGCCCCATCCCCAAGCAATACTCCTTCGCAAGGACCTTTTTGGGATTTCAAAGCTTCGCATTGGGCCACTGTTATCCTGACCATAGCGCTCGTCGGTGTCGGAGTTGGTCAGCTTGTTATTTATAATAGACAAGTTGGCATTGCCGACAAACAGGCTAAAATTTCTAAGGACGCGAACGACATGACCGCCGCCGTCCAAAGAGCGTTTATATCCGCTAAGAGCCTGACTCAAAAGACAACTATCGCGCGAGTCGGCGAATCGCGATCTGGATGCAGGCCAGTGTGACGAATGCGGCGAGGGTTAGGCCGAGATTTTCGTAATCCTTGGCGAGGCGGCGATTACGGCCGAACCAAGAGAAAGTCCGTTCGACGACCCAGCGGCGCGGCAAGACGACAAAGCCCTTCAGGTCGTCACTGC
>JBAUNU010000605.1:0-3223 GCA_049579405.1 Methylocella sp. | reverse complement strand
CTTGCATCATCTCGGGCTCGTCGGCGCGGCGATTTTTTTTGCCCTGATGATTGGGATGCCGCTGACCGTGCTCGTTTTGCGCAAGAAGGCGGCGGCGGGTTTCGTGTTTGCGAGCCTTGGCATATTGCAGACGATTCCGTCGATCGCGCTGTTTGGCGTCTTGATCGCACCGATGACTAGACTGAGCGAGCTGCTGCCTCTTTTGCGCGGCCTCGGGATCAATGGAACCGGCCCGGCGCCGGCTGTCCTGGCCTTGACGCTCTATTCGCTGCTGCCCCTAGTGCGCAACTTCCATACAGGGTTCAGCGAAATCGCCATGGAAGTTAAGGACGCGGCGGCCGCCATCGGCTTTGGCTGGCGCCGGTTGTTCATCGAAGTCGAATTGCCGCTCGCCTTGCCCGCGCTCATTTCGGGATTGCGGGTCGTGACGATCCAGGCGATCGGCTTGGCGAGCGTCGCGGCCTTGATCGGCGCGGGAGGGCTTGGCACATTCATCTTTCAAGGCATTGGACAATATGCCCTCGATCTTGTCCTGGTCGGAGCTATTCCGGTCATCCTGCTGGCCCTTTTGGCGAACTTTATCTTTGAAATGCTGCTTGGCATCGCGCGGAGGAACCTATGATCGAGCTGCGCAACGTGTCCAAGACGTTCGGCACCACGCCGGCGGTTGCTGACTTTTCGCTCAAGGTCGAGAGCGGCGCTCTTTTCGTCCTTGTCGGCCCGTCCGGCTGCGGCAAATCGACGGTGCTGCGGATGATCAATGCGATGATTCTCCCCGATCAAGGACAAATCGAAATCCACGGCCAGGACATTCGCGCAACGGAACCGGAAAAGCTGCGGCGCGGCATCGGTTATGTGATCCAGTCGGCGGGCCTTTTTCCGCACTGGACGGCGGCCGACAATGTTCTGGCGGTGCCCCGCCTCCTCAAATGGAGCCCATCAAAATGCGCGGCGCGGCTCGACGCGCTCGTCGCTATGTTGCAGATAGATCCCATCCTCCTGAAGCGCTACCCAAAGCAATTGTCCGGCGGTCAGCAACAACGCATCGGCGTAGCCCGCGCGCTCGCCGCGGACCCAGACATCATCTTGATGGACGAGCCATTCGCGGCGCTCGATCCGGTGAGCCGCGAGGCCATGCAACATGAAATAAGCGGTATTCACGCGCGGAGCGGCAAGACCATTGTCTTCGTCACGCATGACATGGACGAAGGTTTGCGACTCGCCACCGGCATGGCGGTGATGAACAACGGCCGCCTGATCCAGGCGGGCACCCCGGCTTCGGTTCTCCTGGCGCCGGCGGATGATTTCGTGCGCGATTTTTTGGGCGGCGAAGCCTTGCAGTTGCGGCTACTCGATCTCGTGCCGGTCCGCAAGCTGATGAAACCCGGCAAGACGGGCGCTGCCGGGGCGATTGCCGCGGAGGCCAGTCTCAAAACTGCCTTGAACTTGATGCTGGCGTCCCGCCGTTTGTCGCTTGGCGTCGAGGACGAGCGCGGGGCGAGGCTCGGCGAAATTCACTTAAGTGACATTGTCGCGAGGCGCGTCGCGAGGTGATATCGCGGGTTGCAAAAGTTGACTTTGTTCACCTCGCGGATTTTCCAGAGGCCCGCAGCAGGTTCCATATTGGCGGATTATGCGACTCACTCAGGTAAAGGAGGAGAGACGAAGGGCCTCATCGCAGGCATCGGAATTGGACTCAGCCCCTTTGTCTCCTCGAACGGGAAAAAGCCCTCTACTCTCACCCGCAAGAGGGAGCCGTTTACAAAAGGAACTTCGTTGGTCGGATTCGGTTCCTTACGACCTAGTTCCGCCAAAGTCGTGAGCGCGTCAGGATCGAGAGACCGAGATGCTGCAGAAATTGTCCCCGTTACGTAGTTTTCCAAGGCCAGCGCGAATTTATATTGTTTGGCGCGATCAACCGTGATGCGGCTCTGGATGATTTTGATCGCGACATCGAAAGAAATTTTTGGGATAATTAGAATCTCACCGTTCATCGGTACCCGAAACGGCACGTCTGGCACGACGTTGACCGGGCACATGATGTACCTCGTGGCCGAGTGAACCGTCACGCTTCAGCGTCGGCGTTGAACTTTCCGGGCCGTCGACGCCAAATTCAAAGTTGAAAGCAATTGGGGCGTTGTTGAACGGATCGCCGATCTTGGTGGCACCGTGCGAGGAGATGTTGCCGACGCCTGGTTGAATTACCTGCAGGAACATGTCGACCACGCGCCCTGGAAGGCCCCATTCTTCGGTACTTAGATCGCGAACAACGAATAAGTCGATGCTTTCGGCTTTCGCCTGAGTGATTGCCCCGGACTGAAACCCCTTTGTCGAGAAAATCACACCGCGCGCCGCGCCAACTTCTCGGACGGTGGTTGCGAGTGCATCCACTTGAAGGCGTTCGACTGCAGAGTTCCAATATTTGCATTCTGCGACAACGAGATGCTCGTACAAGCCTTGCTTATGCCGGATCAAAACATCTAATTGACGAGGAGCGCCCGACCGGCCTTGCAGGACAACGTTGTGCTCGACGCTGACTTGACCAGTTTCATGCAGCGTCGCAACTAGCTTTTCGAAGCCTCCCCAATCTGTGACCAGTTTAGCAATTTCCATCATATCGGCGGCCTTTTACGAATCATCTTACAGCTTGATGCCCCCATGTCTTGCCCGTCGAAGGCGCTCGGGATCAACCGCGGCAGCGTATTCTCTGCCCCGGTCCGTGCCGGCGGCCGATCTTGCCATGATGCGCCGGATAGACGAACTGCATCTGAATTATCCGTTCGCGGGCAGCCGGCCCAAATCATCAAGGGGCGCTCGCCTTCGAAGGCATCAAGACCGGACGCCTGCACGTCGCGACGCTGATGAAGCGCATGGCGATCGAAGCGGTCTATCGCAACCCGAACACCCCGAAGCCGGCGCCGGGGCACAAGATTGTCTGACATATCCAGTACCGCCAAACAATTTGCCGCGCCTACTCCGCCGCGCTCTTAGTGGCCCCAAACCTTCGCTCGATATAAGCCTCGACGATTTGCT
Organism: Methylocella sp.; assembly: GCA_049579405.1. GTDB lineage: Bacteria > Pseudomonadota > Alphaproteobacteria > Rhizobiales > Beijerinckiaceae > Methylocapsa. The sequence goes on along the minus strand of JBAUNU010000605.1, from coordinate 190 downwards.
TGAATTCGGCGGCGATGCCCTCGCCGCGCAGCGTCATCGCCTTTTGGCCGTCGATAAACACGGGCGCCGCCGGCGTCTCGCCGGTGCCTGGCAGCGAGATCCCGATGTCGGCATGTTTCGATTCGCCGGGCCCGTTGACGATGCAGCCCATCACCGCGACGTTCAGCGCCTCGACCCCCGGATAGCGCGC
>JBAUNU010000604.1:0-1876 GCA_049579405.1 Methylocella sp. | reverse complement strand
CCGCAGATCGGCGGCGTTCCATTTGCCGGCACCGACGAATTCGAGCGAGCCAGCGATCGAACGCACCTGGGTGTGCAGAAACGAGCGCGCGCTTGCGCTGATCTGAATTTCGTCGCCGGTCCGCATGACATCGAGCCGTTCCAGCGTGCGCACCGGGCTGTCCGCCTGGCACTCTGAATCGCGAAACGTCGAGAAGTCGTGGCGCCCAACAAGTTGCCGCGCCGCCGCTTGCATGGCGCCGGCATCGAGCTTTCGCTTGACGAGCCAGGCATGGCCTCGCGCAAGCGTCAAAGGCGCGCGGCGATTGACGATCCTATAGAGATAATGGCGGCGGATGGCCGAGAATCGTGCGTCAAAGGTTTCAGACACCCGTTCGGCTGACAAAATGGCGACCGGGTGCGGCCGCATGTGCGCGTTCAGGCCATCGCGCAAAACATCCCTCCGCCACTCCTTGCCGAGATCGGCATGCGCGACCTGGCCCATTGCATGGACGCCGGTATCCGTGCGCCCGGCGCCGCGTATTGCGACTCTTTCGCCACAAAGAGCGTTAAGCGCGGTCTCGATCACTTCTTGCACGGAAAGGCCGTTGCTCTGCCGCTGCCAGCCGACGAAGGGCGCGCCGTCATATTCCAGGGTAAGTTTAAAGCGCGGCATCGGTTTTCGGGGCGAGCATCATTCCCTTTTCTATTCGCGCGCCGCGCAAAAAATCCCCGGCCGGCATCGGCGCCTTGCCCGCGCGTTGTACCACAAGAACGCGGATCGCCCCTTCGGCGCAGGCGATGGTCAAGCAATCGTCGAGAACGCGGCCGGGCATCCCGGCTCCCGATTCGACGTGTGCGCGTAAGACTTTCACGCGCTCAACTCCCTTGCCGAGATCGGCCTCGAAAAAAGCGCCGGGAAACGGCGCCAAACCGCGAATCAGATTGTGGACGTCCGCTGCCGGCTTTCTCCAATCGATCCGCGATTCCGCCTTGTCGATTTTATGCGCGTAGGTGACGCCGGCCTCCGCCTGCGAGGTAAAGGCAAGCCCCTCCAGCATCGCCAAGGCGTTGGTCATCAGACCGGCGCCGATATGAGCCAGCTTGTCACGGATTTCGCCGGCATTCGCATCGGGGCCAATCGCGATGCGCTCGGCGAGCGCGACCGGGCCGGTATCGAGACCTTCCTCCATGCGCATCACCACGGCGCCGGTTTCGGTATCGCCCGCCATGATGGCACGCTCAATCGGCGCAGCGCCCCGCCATCGCGGCAGCAGCGAAGCGTGCAGGTTGAGGCAGCCTTTCGCCGGGACATCGAGAACGGTTTTAGGCAGGATCAAGCCGTAGGCGGCGACAACCACAACATCGGGGTTGAATTCGCGCAGGGTCGTCACGGCGTCCCCGGAGCGAAGCGTTCGCGGCGTGATCACCTCGATACCGAAACGCCGCGCCGCCACATGAACAGGAGACGGCACCGGTTCGAGGCCGCGCGGTCCGCCGGGCTTTTCCGCACGGGTATAGACCGCCGTCACAAGATGGCCCTCGGCGATGATCGCGGCGAGCACGGGCACCGCGAATTCCGGGGTTCCCATAAAAACGATTCGCAACTGTCCCGGCCTGATGTTGAGATTCCCTGGGCGTTCGTGATGAAACTGGGCACCGCCGGAAAATCAAGCTTAAGCTGAATTGAATGGTATTCTGCCCCGACGCCGCTTCCAAATTTTGCATCAGACTTTTGCAACAAAATATGGTATTGATATCAATGGCCTAATTTTCTTGCACAAGTCTTGCAGACTGTGTGGAAAGTCTGCCTGATGGGATTCCGTTGGCGCCGGCATCCGATTAGAATTAGGCATGACGCACATTCCTGGGCCCGATCGTTCGCAACTTTTGCTTTT
>JBAUNU010000603.1:0-3627 GCA_049579405.1 Methylocella sp. | reverse complement strand
CTTCTGGCCCTTCTCGTCGAGAACGAAGCCATGCGTCCGAACCGCGTCGTAAGGCGCGCGGCCGCGCGTGCCGCAGGATTCGAGCAGCGAGGACTGGAACCAGCCGCGATGCTGATCCGAACCTTCGAGATAGAGGATTTCAGCCTTGCCGCCGTCGCGCAGCCGGTGGATGCCCGCGAGGCCGGGGAAATTTCCCGAGTCGTCGAGCGTGAAGGCATGGGTCGAGCCGGAATCGAACCAGACATCGAGAACGTCGTCGATCTTTTCGTATTCTTCCGGGTCGTAATCGGGGCCAAGAAAGCGCGCGGCGGCGCCTGCCGCGAACCAGGCGTCGGCGCCTTCCTTTTCGAAGGCGTCCGTTATGCGTCGATTGACGTTCTCGTCGATAAGGATTTCGTTTGTGTCCTTATCGACGAAGATAGCGATCGGCACGCCCCAGGCGCGCTGGCGCGAGACCACCCAATCCGGGCGGTTGGCGATCATGCCGGTGATGCGGTTTTCGCCAGCGGGCGGATACCATTTCGTGACGGCGATCTCGCGCAGCGCGATCTCGCGCAAAGTGGATGCCGTGCCAAGCGCCCCCTCATCCTGAGGAGCGTGCGGGGCACGCGTCTCGAAGGATGGCGGCGCGGCGGAACCCTCGCCCTTCGAGACGGCGCTTCGCGCCTCCTCAGGGTGAGAGTTTTGGGCAGCGTTCCCAATCGGCTTATCGAGCGCGATAAACCATTGGGGCGTGTTGCGGAAGATGACCGGCTTTTTGGAACGCCAGGAATGCGGATATTGGTGTTTTAGTTTTCCGCGCGCCACGAGATTACCGGCTTCGATCAACGCCTTGATGACGGCCTCGTTGGCATCACCCTTGTTGCCTTTGCCGTCGATGACGCGGCGGCCTTCAAACCCGGGCGCCTCCTTGGTGAAGAAGCCATCCGCATCGACCGTATAGGGAACGCGCGTGTCTATTTTGATGGCCTCGAGACGAGCTTTGTGCGCCATCCAAATATCAAAGTCATCGCGGCCATGGCTCGGCGCCGTATGGACGAAACCGGTGCCCGTGTCCTCGGTGACGTGCTCGCCGTGGAACAACGGCACCTTGAAGTCGTACCCCGCAACCGTCTCTGCTAGCGGATGAGCGCAAAAAAGACCTTCAGAATTCGGAAAAAAATCTGCCACCCGCTCGAAAGAGTCGACGCGCGCCGCTTTCAAAACGTCAGGGGCAAGGCTGTCCGCAACGACATAGATTTGGCCTTCCTTCGCCCAGTTTCCCGGCGAAGAGGCAGTGACACGATAGCGTCCATATTTGATTTTAAAAGAGAACGAGATCGCCCTATTAGCAGGCAACGTCCACGGCGTCGTTGTCCAGATCACAATGGAAGTGCGGTCAAGACCAAACTTCTTCAGTTGATCAGGACCCGATAAATGCACAGGGCGCTTCGCGGCTTGGTCCTGTACCCACGCCGCGATAATCGGAAACACCACATAGACCGCATCGCTAACGATGTCCTCGTATTCGACCTCCGCCTCGGCGAGCGCGGTTTTTTCCACGACGCTCCACATCACCGGCTTCGAGCCGCGATAAAGCGTCCCGTTAGCGGCGAATTTCATGATTTCCCGCGCGATCTGGGCTTCGGCGGCAAAACTCATCGTCAAATAGGGATGCTCCCAGTCGCCGGCCACGCCGAGGCGCTGAAATTCCTCGCTTTGCACGCTGACCCAATGCTCGGCAAAGGCGCGGCACTCGCGGCGAAACTCGTTAATGGGCACAGAGTCCTTGTTCATGCCCTTGGCGCGATAATTTTCCTCGATCTTCCATTCGATCGGCAGGCCGTGGCAATCCCACCCCGGCACATAGTTGGAGTCCTTGCCCAGCATCCGCTGCGAGCGGGTCACGATGTCTTTGAGGATCTTGTTCAGCGCATGGCCGATGTGGATGTTGCCATTGGCGTAAGGGGGGCCGTCGTGGAGGACGAATTTCGGCTTGCCCCGCCCCGCCGCGGTAAGACGCCCGTAAAGTCCCATGTCTTGCCAGCGGGCGAGCAGCTCCGGCTCTTTCTTCGGCAACCCGCCGCGCATCGGAAAATCGGTGCGCGGCAGGAAAAGGCTCTTTGAGTAATCGGGAGGGTTTTCCGCAAGGCTCTCGCCACCCGCGGCGGTCGTTTGTTTGTGCATGATTTTTTCAGGCTTGCTCCCGTGCCGCAAATCCGCGCCATGACAAATCGAAAAATGATTCCCGGCCCAGCGAACGGCAAGCCGAGTGGCTTTGCCGCTCAGACGCGAACCGGGCCCATAATCCGGAGCAAAAGAAGATCGGGGATGGGGCCCATACGGGTCTTCTAGCAACAGAAACGGAGCGAATAAAGTCTTTTAGGCGGAACGGGGCCAAGCGAGGCAGAGGCCCGCCCGGCCGGAAAGTTGCGGATAAGCCGAAGGATAGCGGATTGATCGTTGATTTTTACCTCAACGGAGGCTGTTGATTTTGTCGTTCGCCCGGCCGGGCCGCGCAGCTTGCCCGGCTGAAAAGCCGCGCATTCCCTTGTCCAGTTCAAGGCAATTTGGGTCCATGCCGATTCGTTGTCTCGATCCCGTTCTCATCGACCGCATCGCGGCGGGCGAGGTCGTCGAGCGGCCGTCCGCCGTCGTCAAGGAACTCGTCGAGAATGCGCTCGACGCGGGCGCGGCCCGCATCGATGTCGTGATCGAATCGGGCGGCCGGCGGCTCATCCGCGTCATCGACGATGGCAGCGGGATGCCCAGGGACGATCTCGGCCTCGCGGTCGAGCGCCATGCGACGTCGAAACTGCCAACGGGCGACCTTTCCCAAATCGCGACGCTCGGTTTTCGCGGCGAGGCCTTGCCATCGATCGGCTCCGTCGCGGCGCTCGCCATTTTTTCCCGCGCGGAAGGTTCGCCGCAAGGATTCTCTATCCGCGTCGATCAAGGCAAGAAACTCGCTCTCGCTCCCTGCGGCCTGCCGCAAGGAACAAAAGTCGAGGTCCGCGATCTTTTCGCCGCGACCCCGGCGCGCTTGAAATTCCTAAGGAGCGACCGCGCGGAGGCCCGCGCCTGCGCCGATGCCGTCCAGCGCCTCGCGATGGCGAACAAGGAGGTTCGCTTCACTTTTGCCGCCACGGAGAGCGCAGGCTTCGATTATTTCGCGCGGGCCGGCGGCGGCGACGCTTTGCTCGCGAGACTGGCCGATGTCATTGGCGAGGAGTTTCGCGCCAATGCGCTCCGCGTTGATGCGGCACGGGAAGGAATCGCACTCGAAGGCTACGCCGGGCTTCCGACCTGGCACAAGGCGAATGCGCAGGCGCAATATCTCTTTGTCAACCGGCGGCCGGTCCGCGACAAGCTTTTGTCCGGCGCCGTGCGGGCGGCCTACATGGATTACGTGCCGCAGGGCCGCCATCCGGCGCTCGTCTTGTTCGTCGGGTGCGATCCGCGCGAGGTCGATGTCAATGTGCATCCGGCCAAGGCCGAAGTGCGGTTTCGCGATTCGGGCCTCGTGCGCGGGCTTCTGATCGGCGCCTTGAAGCAGAGCTTGCAAGCCGCCCTCCATCGCGCGACGCCGGCAAATGCCGCCATCGCGCGCGATTTCCTCGCGGGGCGCGCGAGCCTCCAGCGCGGTGC
>JBAUNU010000602.1:0-1905 GCA_049579405.1 Methylocella sp. | reverse complement strand
AGGTCGCTGGAATTGGCGAACGACGAAGTTGCCCGCAGGCTGAACGGCGCGAGCGCGGAAATAAGGGAGATTCTCGCCGAGGCGGTGGAGCTGCCGGGGGAGCGGTAGGAATTTCTTTCGGCGCGGCCTCCAGCGAGACGAGGTTTTGCATCCCGCTTCATAGCCGCAAATTTGGGCGTCAGAATTTGATCGCCGCGCGGATGCCCAGCCCTGCGGCGTCGGGAATACGGCCCGCCACTGGATTGACGAGATTGATCGCGCCGCCGCCCGGATGAAAGATGTATGATCAACTGGGGTTTGCCAAAGATGCCCGTAAAACGCACCGGGAGCAGTAATCTCCGAATAGCAAAAAATGATGTTGAGGGAAATCTGCTTGTTCGAACGAGCGAACCTTTCGATGCGACAAGCGCTCCATAGCCTGCACATTCAAACCGGCGGCAAAGGTCTCGTCGAGATCGGCGCGGAGATCTCGCGCTGGCTTCGGGAGCAAAATGTCTCGACTGGCCTCTTGACGATTTTCTGCCGCCATACGTCGGCCTCGCTGCTCATTCAGGAGAACGCCGATCCCGATGTCCAGACGGACCTTGAAAGCTTTTTCGAGGAAATCGCGCCAGAGGATGGCAAGCGCTATGTCCACAAAACCGAAGGTTTGGACGACATGCCCGCGCATATCAGAACGGCGCTATCGCAAACGCAGCTTGCCATTCCGGTCGCCTCGGGGCGGATGGTTCTTGGGACTTGGCAGGGCATCTATCTGTTCGAGCATCGCCGCGCGCCGCACCGGCGGGAGATCGCGCTCCATTTGTTAGGTGAGTAGACGCCGGCGTTTTCTGACCGTTCTTGTCTTTCGGATTTCGATGCTGTTCGTGGGATTTGGCCTTTTCGCGCGCGCCTGAGGTTGTTCATTCTGAAGGAACAATGACACCGAAAATTATCCCCGCCGCGCTAATTGCGGCCGCGCTCGCAACGTCGGCGATGGCCGATTGCAACACGGGCGCAGCGATCCGCGCCAAACATCCGGCTCCCGTTCTTAGCGGGTTGCCCGGCGTAATGGAGGGTAGCCCCGATTTTATCGCAAGTACAGGTTCCGAAATGTGTGTTGATGATGCCATGACGCAAGCGTATGGCCCGTTTTTACATGGCGAATGGATCGCTGTTGTGTTCAAGCTGGGCTATCGGTCCATTCCGGCTTTGTGAAGGAAGAAGATTGGGAGGCTATCGGCAAATGAAAACGAAGATTGAGTATTATCCGAAACGGGGCCAATTCTTCATCTGTAATCGTGAACTAGGCCGGGGTTTGGCAGCCTTAATGGCTATCATCCGGCCACCGGCAGGGCGATTATGTTTGCAGTTTGATCCTGTAAAACTTAAGGCATCTTAAATAAAAAGAGCCAACGCTTGGCACACCGCTGCGCCGGCAGCGCAGCGGGCGGCGCAGGCACTTAGTTTACTCTGGCGGATCATAGCTTTGCCGAGGTCATCAATCTCGGAGCTTGAACCACTCGAGACAATACTTTGGCCAATAACCGACTCATCCGCGATGTGCTCGCTATATATTTGAATTGGGAAAGCCAACGAAAGCTTAACTTTAGCAGATTTAAGCCAAAAATACGAGGCGAAAAGAGCGAAAAGTGCCGACGCGCCATTGAGTATCACTTTTGAAATCCTTCCCGTTTCTTGGGGTTTGTTATAAGGCTTGAGCTATGGTATTTTCTGATCTAACCCTTTAGCCTCTGACCAAGACGCAGGTTGCGACGCTGACGGCAGGCTATTGGTCTTCTAGGTTGGGGACTCATTCAAATCCATGCGATCATTATGGCTGCGAGGGCGGGGCGAGAGAGATAGTTTTGCGCATAGCGGTCATATCGGGTTGCGATGCGTCGCCAGTTCTTGAGCTTGCAGAAC
>JBAUNU010000601.1:0-8239 GCA_049579405.1 Methylocella sp. | reverse complement strand
TAAAGTCCTGGGTCGTCCGTCGTCGCGCGCAGGGAGTCGATCAGGCCGAGGTTGAGAAGGGATCGAAAGCGCGCTCGGGTCTCGGGCAGAAAAAGCGCGTCGCCCTCCCAGGCTGCCGGATCGGCGGCGTCGCGGGCGGTTGGAATTACATTGTAGTCTCCGGCGAGAACGAACGGCTCCTCCAGCGCCAAAAGTTCTCTTACATGCGCGATGAGGCGATCCATGAAGGCGAGCTTATAGCTGTATTTCTCCGTTTGCGGCGGATTGCCGTTCGGCAAATAGATCGAGGCCACGCGGACAATTCCGGCACCGTTAGGGATGACCGCCTCGATATAGCGCGCCGGCTCGTCCTCCAGGTCGCCAGGAAGGCCCCGCGTGACCTCAACCGGCGCCTTGGCGAGAATCGCCACGCCGTTAAAACCCTTTTGCCCGTGCACGGCGGCGTTATAGCCTTCCGCCTCGACCTCCATATGCGGAAACGCCGCGTCCACGCATTTCAGCTCCTGGAGGCAGAGTATGTCCGGCTTGGCGTCGCGTAGATAGCGCAGGAGATGTCCGGTCCGCTGGCGCACGGAATTGACGTTCCAAGTCGCGATTTTCAGGCCAATGCTCCTCGTTTCCTGTGCTCACCCGCGCCCGGACATGCCGATGGATGCGGAGCCGCGTGATGAAGCCGTGAAACGCCGCGCTGGGCGCTCTTGCATCAGGCGCGGCAAGCTGCCATGCGTGAGAACGCCTTCGCGCATAAGCGCGCGGCGCAACGGGCCGATCATCGAGAACGCAAACAACCCAGCGCCGCGCAAAAAATCGACCGGAAAGAGATTCCAAAGCAGGGAGCGATTGAGGATGTCGACCCCGTTCGTGCGCAAAAAAATGTCGTTCCGGCGAGCGCTTGCATAGGTTTTCAGGGTCTGCACGGCGCCGATGTCGTGCCGGAGTGCCCGCGCGTCTTCCAACACTTCTGCAAGCGCCGCGCTGTCGCGCAGACTGAGGTTTAGGCCTTGCGCGGCCAGTGGCGGAAAGATGTGTGCGGCTTCGCCGGTAAGCGCGATGCGATGGCCAGCAATACGATTGGCGCTCATCCCCGCCATGGGGAAAAACCCGCCCGGCCCGTCGATCTCGATTTTGCCCAGAAGCGAGTCGACTTGATCTTCGATTTCTTGCGCCAGTTCCGAGTTCGAAAGCGCGCGGCGGCGCTCCGCCGCCTCCGGAGACATCAGCCAGACGAGGCTCGAACGGTTGGGCTTGTTTTCGGCCGCACGCAGCGGCACCAACGTGCAGGGACCCGATCGCGTGTGGAACTCCGTCGAAATATTCCGGTGCGGCTTTGCGTGCGAAAGGAGAGCGGTGAAGGCAATCTGCGGATAGCTCCAGACGCGGGTGCCGATCCCCGCCTTGGTTCTTACAAGCGACCCGCGCCCGTCGGCGGCGGCGGCGAGCTTTGCCGTGACGCACTGCCCGTCGGCGAGCGTGGCGCGGACCGCGTCTGCATCGAAGCTAATATCGCCGATCATGCCTTCGTGCAAAACGAGCTTTTTGGTCGCGGCCGCGATCTGGGCAAGGCCTTCGACGAGAACATTGTTCTCGATATTCTCACCAAAGGCGGAAAGGCCGATCTCGCTCGCGGCAAACGAAACCGCAGGCACCGGAAAACGCGCTCCGGTGGCGTCGATCATCGCGATTTTTGCAAGCGGGGCGGTCTTGCCGCGAAAATGCGGCCATACGCCAAGCGCCTTATAAAAGCGCAGCGAGGCCTCGAAAAGCGCGACCGTCCGGCCGTTGGCGCGGGTATCGACATGGCCAACACAGACGACCGAAAATCCACCTTGCGCGAGGGCAATCGCCGTCGAAAGACCGGCGGCGCCAGCACCTGCAACGAGAATGTCGGCCTGGGTTTCGGGAGCTGAGAGAGACATTTGACCGCCTTTACGAGACTGTTTTACAGCGGCGCGGCGTATTTGGCGAGGGATGAAGCGGTGTCAGCATCTGGTTTTGGAGATTGTCCGATCGGGCGGTCAAATCGCACCAAGATGTTACGAGACCGGTACGCGGGGGCCAAAGTTTGGCTGGGCCGAATGGCTTGCAAAGCGAATCATGGACCGCACGCCGCTGCAAGCAACGGCAAGCGCTCGCGCACCGGTCTCGTTTCACGCGAAACATTTTGGTACGATTGACGGCCGGGGCACATATACTGCCCGCCGCGGCGGGCAGCGCCAGATATGCGTGCCGGTGCCGCGCAAAAACGGAGATCCCCGGCTTGAAGCGCATCGTGCCCGAGCGAAAAAAGCGCAAGAAACGCGACGCGACGATGCGCGTCGGCGCCGGCGCGGTTGAACTTGTGAAACGGGGCGCCTCGCGCTACGGCTTCAGTGATCCCTATCATATCGCGATCGAACTGAGCTGGAAAGAATTCGCGCTCGCGTTCGTGGGGTTTGAACTCGGCATCAATGTTGTCTTCGCCTTGCTCTATCTCGCGTCGCCAGGTTGCGTTGCCAATATGCGGCCGGACTCGTTCTCCGACGCTTTCTTCTTCAGCATCGAAACGTTGGCGACCGTGGGTTACGGAGTCATGGCGCCGGCAACGCTATATGGTCATGTTGTTTCGGCGATTGAAATCGTCTGCGGCATGGTCTTTACCGCGATTATGACGGGTCTTTTGTTCGTCCGTTTTTCGAAGCCGAGACCGAAAATCCTGTTTGCCGATCAGGCCGTCGTCACGAGTCACAATTGTTCGCCGACCTTGATGGTGCGCATTGCCAATGGGCGCATGACCTTGCTCACCAATGCCACGGTGCGGCTGGGCGTGCTGTTGTTCGAGGAAAGCGCGGAAGGCCATTCGCTGCGCCGGTTGCACGACCTCGTTCTGTCAAACGCGAGTCTTTCTTTGTTCGCGTTGACCTGGACCGTGATGCACGTCATCGACGAAAAAAGTCCGCTCGCTGGCTACGACGCCGAGCGGTTCGAGGAGGGCGACGCGCGCCTGTTTCTGAGCATCGAGGCACGCGATAACGCAATCGGCGCGCTTGTCCATGACATGCGCATTTATACCGCCGTCGATGTCTTGTTCGGAATGCACTATGCCGAAGCGGTCACGGTCGACGATCAAAAGCGTCCGGTCGCCGATCTCACCCGCTTGAGCCTAGTCGAGCCGGATACGGCCGCTGCGTGAGCCGGCATTCACTCGGGCGCGTTCTCGATCGGATCGTACCGCTTCACGTCGAAGCCAAACATGTCGAACGCGCGCCGCATGTGCTCCGGCAATGGCGCGGTGACGTCGAGCGTGCCGCCACCGGGATGCGGCAGAACCAGACGCCGCGCCAAAAGATGCAACTTGCGGTCGACCGCGTCCGGTATCGTTCGCAGCGGGTCGTTGCGGCGGGGATCGTTGGGAGGCGCTGCGCCATATTTGGGATCGCCGATGACCGGATGGCCGATCGCCTCCGCATGGGCCCGCAATTGGTGCGTGCGCCCGGTGATGGGTTTGAGCGAAAGCCAAGCCAGCCGCGGCGCGATTTTATCGACAACCGCATAATAGGTCACCGAATGGCGGGCACCTTCGTCGCCATGCCGGGCGACCCGCATCCTTTCAAGTTCTTCGCGCCCCTCATCCTCACGGCGTGCAGACCGGGCCTGGCCCATGCCCTCACCTTTCGCGAGATAAAGGGAGATGCGGCCTTGCGCGGGCTTTGGCACGCCTTCGACAAGAGCCCAATAGATTTTGCGCGCCTGCCGCGAGCGAAAAATTTCGCCGAGACCGGCGGCAATGCTCCGCGTCTTCGCGACGAGCAAGACGCCCGAGGTATCGCGATCGAGCCTGTGCACCAGCACGGGCCGGTCGCCGCGCTCGTTCGGCATCGAGGCAAGCATTCCATCGATATGGTGCGTCATTCCCGAGCCGCCTTGCACGGCAAGCCCGAAAGGCTTGTCGAGCACCAGGAGATCGCGGTCCTCGTAAAGGATCATGGCTTGGAGCGCGCGCAAATCCCTCGGCGAAATCTCGCCTGCCGGCGCCACAGGTGCATCGAGCTTCAACGGCGGGACGCGCACGCGTTGGCCCTTCACGAGCCGCGCCGCGGTCTTCACCCGGGCGCCATCGACGCGCACCTCGCCGGTGCGCACGATCTTGTTCAGGTGCGAAAGAGCGAGAGTCGGCATGCGCCGCCTGAACCAGCGGTCGAGGCGCATCCCTTCCTCGTCCTCGCCGACCTCGAATGTTTGCACAGCCACGGGGACGCTTCTATATGATGGTTCTACTTGCCCGAGTCTCACCAAAGACCAAAAAACTTGCCCAGAATAAATATGGCAAGGCACGTACCTAGGATTTTGACAAGGCCCTCCTGCGCCTTGGCCCCGCCATGCGGCGGCTCGGCACCGCACTTCGGACAGACCCTCGCGTTCCAAGCGGTATCGTGGCCACAATGGCCGCAGGCAGGCATCAGACTGCTCCCTCCCGTCTTGGAATGCGTGTGGGTGCCTTGACGAGAAGGAAATTGCCACTATCGACGGATTTTGGCAATGGCAATTCTTCGGCGGGGCTCCCGTGCCGCAGCGTATGAGCGAGAGGTTTGACCTAAACTTCGCGTTGGAGTCTGCCCGGCCGGTGTTTTGCTGCGTCTCACAAGGTGGGCGGCACCGAGATTTCCCGCACACGGCACCCCTGCCGGCTGACCTCCGGGCACGCGTGAAAATCGCGCAGATCCTTGGAAAAACAAATCCTCACCTCTTGCAGGACACTGTTTGCGCAGGCCACGCCCAGCATGCCCGGCCGCAGCCGCGCATTCGCGGCGATGAACGCCTGCGCGATATCGATCGGCGTCCAGGTTTGTTTCTCCTTGGCGGCAACAAACGGCGCGGGAATGACAATTGAATCACGCGCCCGCCGCACATCCGCGAAATAGTCGGTAGGACTTTTCCCGGAGCAGGTGCCGTGTTTCTGCCATTCATGCCGGGCAAGTCCTTCATCGGGATAAAGTCCTTGCGCGCCTTGCAGCGCCAGGCGCGAGGGGAACCGGGCGGCGGGACCGCAGTCCGAGGGATAGCCATGCTCATACTGGGGCCACAGCCCGTGCACGACGAAGCCGAGATTAGCGCCAGCATTGCATTGGCCCCGCGCCCTCGCGCCCGCGGGCGTCTCGCAAAAGCCCGAAGACCAGGAGAGCGAAAGAACGTAAAAATCGAAATTTCCGGGCGTGCTCGCGGCGCCGCGCAAAGTTTGGACCTTTAGCGGCAAGAAAGGCGCCGGGCCGGTGCAGCGATCCGCCCCGCAAAAAGCCGCCAGCGGCGTGGCCAGCGAGGGGCAAACCCACGCGAGCGAGGCAAAGGCAATAAGCGCTGGCAAAAGACCAGCCGGATTGCTTGACGGCCGCCTAGCCGGCATCACCGGCAATCCCTTTCATGGCCGCGCCATTTTGCAATGGGGCGCATAGGCATCGTTGCGGTCGAGTCCGTCGACGCACCACTCGACGCCGAAACCGAAGCCTATGATGCCAAGATCCTCGTTGATCGAATAGGAAACCTGATGCGATTTTTTATCGTTCAAGTAAGCCCGCGCGCTGCAATAACGGCGGGGAATGTAATCCTCGCCATTTGTTTCGTAGCCGATTTCCTGGATTTTTTCGAAGCCCACGATCTGAAGGCCAGTGTCCCAGAACTCGGCTTCACGGTCATGGAAGCGTCCCTGGATCCTTTCGAAAACAGCGGGATCGTTGCAAGCGGGCAACACACCGTCGTAGGGAACATACCGCCGCTCCGCCGGAACCAGGGGGCGCGCGGCGGCGGGCCCAAGGAATGCGCCGGCGGCAAGCATCGCCGCGCAAACGATCAAAAAATTCCGCGCGAACGGCAAGCTTGAAAATTGTCTCACCATAACCGCCAATGCCCCGATCCGTCCCTTTGCGGGTGTTTCGCGAAACGCGGCGCGTCAGCCGCGATTATAGACATCCTGGAGCCGGACAATATCGTCCTCGCCCAGGTAAGAACCGGTCTGCACCTCGATCAATTCGAGGTCGATGCGGCCGGGATTCGCCATTCTATGCAGGCAACCTATCGGCAAATAGATCGATTCGTTCTCGTGCACAAGATGAACCTCATTGTCGCGGGTGACCTCGGCCGTTCCCTTGACGACGACCCAATGCTCGGCGCGATGAAAATGCTTTTGCAGGGACAAGCGCTCGCCCGCCTTGACGACGATGCGTTTGACTTGGTAACGCGTCCCGGAATCGACTGATTGATAATAGCCCCATGGCCGGTAGCAGCGCTTATGTTCCAGGGCCTCGGGGCGATTTTCGGTTTTCAGGAGATCGACCAGTTGCTTGACGCTATCGCCCTGCGTCTTGTTGAGCACCAAGACCGCATCCTGGGTGGTAACGACAATGATGTCGTCGACGCCGACGACGGTGGTCAAATGTTGGTCGGAGCGGACATGAACATTTGATGCATTCATGACGACGCCGCGGCCCAGGATCGAATTGCCCTTGCCGTCGCGTTCCGACAATTGCCAGACCGCCTCCCAATTGCCGACGTCCGACCAGCCGATATCGGCGGGGACGACCGCGGCCTTGCCGGTGCGCTCCATGACTGCATAGTCGATCGATTTCTTCGGCGCCCCGGCGAAGGCTTCCGGGTCGAGGACCAAAAAATTCAAATCCTGTTTGGCCTTGGCGACGGCTTGCTCGGCCGCTGCCGCCATGTCTGGCTCGAATTTTCGCAACTCATCCTGCATCACATCCGCGCGAAAGAAAAAATTGCCGGAATTCCAAAGATAATTCCCGGCGAAATATTTTTCCGCCGTTGCGGCATTGGGCTTCTCAACGAAAGCCTCGACCTTCAAGGCGGCGCCGTCCGGCGTTACCGTCTTTCCGGTCTTGATATAGCCATAGCCAGTGGCTGGCTCGCGCGGCTTGATGCCGAGCGTCACGATATAGCCTTGCGCCGCCGCTTCGGCCGCCGTCTTGCACAAAGCCACGAAACCTTCTCCATCGCGCACCACGTGATCGGCGGCCAGAACCGCGACGATTGTTTCAGGCCCCGATTGCGCCGCGAGTTCGGCGGCAACCGCCACCGCCGGCCCGGAATCGCGGCGGACCGGCTCAAGAACAATCCGCGCCTCGCGCTTGATCTTCTGCAACTGCTCGGCGACGAGAAAACGATAGTTGCGATTGGAAATGACAATCGGCGTTTCGAACACGCCGTCGGCGAGTAATCCGGTCACCATCTGAAAAGTGGAGCGCGGACCAACCAGAGAAATGAACTGTTTTGGCAGACTTTCGCGCGACTCGGGCCAGACCCGCGTTCCCGTGCCGCCGCACATGATGACTGGAAGGATTTTCATTTTTTCCCCTCCCTCGCGAAGAATAGAAGAATAGAAGAATATCCATATTCCGTTCCAAAACCTAATCTAACACACAATGGGCTCCCGCGCCCGTATGAACCACGGCACAATCATAGACGCTTGCGGGGCAAGCGTCGCCTCTAAGTGCCGGTCCGGAAAGAGAATGTTTATTTTCGTTTGGATGAGAAGGCGATCGCATTCACGCGTCGTTCCGCGCAAAATTGCAATTTGCCGCCTTTCGGTAAGACCATCATTTGCTAGCGGGTATCGATTGATGGCAGAGCGTGGTGCCAAAGGGCAATAGCGCGCGTTTGCCGCCCTGGTGGGCCAGACCATCAATCCAACCATCGGGTTCCTCGCGCTTCGTTTGACCGGCGCTGCGTTGATCGGCGGATTTGGCTTTCATTTTCCCAGGGCTACATCTACGCGGCGATTGCTTTTTCCGGCGCGGCCGAGGGCCTCGACATACTCGCCAGATGCACGCGCAAACACCGTCGGAATGAAATGACAGAGGGCCGCAACCCCACTTTGGCGGACGACGGCGCGGCCATCGCGGAAGTCCTCCTGCCGGTCGCGATCGATCGTCCCTATTCCTATCTCGTTCCGCGCGGCACCGCCGTCGCGCCGGGCGATTTTGTCGAAGTGCCGCTTGGCACGAGAGTGAGCAATGGCGTCGTCTGGGATACACGGCCGGGGACTCACGAGCGGGCAAATCTGAAGACTGTTGCCGCGCGCCTCGATATTCCCCCGCTTCCCGCCAATTTGCGAAAATTCATCGATTGGGTAGCGCGCTGGACCGTTAGCCCGCGCGGCATGGTGCTGCGGATGGCGATTGGCGCGCCGTTTCAGGCTGGGCCGGAACCGGCGCGGGTTGGCGTTCGCCTCAAAGGAGCGCCGCCACGCCGGATG
>JBAUNU010000600.1:0-2960 GCA_049579405.1 Methylocella sp. | reverse complement strand
GCCCTGGCCCTGGCCTGCGGCACCCTGGCCCGCGGCGCCATGCGCCTCAGCGCCACCCAGGAGGCCCGCCTCGACCTGCTCATCGAACAAACGGTCGGGCCCTACCTGGGCACGGCCATCCAGCTGGCGTTCGATACCGGAGTGGCCCACGGGCTGCCCCCGGAGGCGCTCGTTCTCGAGATGTACATGTCAGGGGAGATGTCGCGCACGTTCCAGACCTTCGCCGACGTCGGCTTCTACCGGTCCGCCAGTTTGCACGGGCTGGTAGCCGAATACGGGGGGTTTCTCGGCGCCCTCGCCCTCGACCGCAAGGAGATGGCCCGCATGTTCGCCGAGCAAGCCCGCCGAATCGTCGTCGGCGACTTCGCCGCGCGGCTCCAAGCCGAGAAGGACGCCGGCTACCCTACGCGGGCGATCATCGAGGCGATCCTTAAGGGCGATGACCCGGTGTCGCAGGCGGAGGGCCGAGTGCGGGTCGCTTTGGGGGGCGCTGTGGTGCGCTGACGGCCCCAACCGCCGCGCGTGCGCACGAGCAAAGGACCTCAACCTATAAACGGCGTCTCGGAGATCACAATCGGCACGGGGTTAGAAACCACCGACCGCGCAAATTCATAATCTTCCTTCTGGTTAGCGCCTGGACCCACCAATATGGGCATGCTTTGCAAGGAGCTCGGTCTGATCAAAAATACGCGTGACAATTTTGGCGGCGATTATCGGATTGTCGCGTCCGATGAAGTCGCCGATGCCTTCCAGATCCCGCAAAGGAGGGGCGGGTCCGAACAACCTTCACGACTGGGGAAGGAACTTCGCACGCACCCGGGAAACTTCCTCTACGGTGGCGAAATTGAAGAAGCCGATAATGACATTGGTCAGACATCCATCGTAATCGCAGCGGATGGGATATGATCCATCAGAGACTAACAGAGCTGATAAAACAGGTTGATTATGAGGTTTTCGGCCCGGCGCTAGATGTCGCGTTCTCGCGGCCTGAAAGCAAACGTCAGATTGTTATGCAATGGCCGTCTGCCATTAGAACATATCAAGGCCAGCGGAACCACTGAGGAGTTGCGGCTCGAGCGCTTGGCGGACGGATTTTTCATGCGTCGCATGGTGATCAAACCACGGGCACCGCGCCTGCCTATCACCGCGTCACCGCGCGCTCCAGGGTTGCCGTCACCCACTTGTTGAGGCTAACGCCCGCGCGTTTGGCGGCGCTAACCATCGCCTTGTGCAAGGAGGGTTCGGCGCGCACGACAAACTGCCCCGAAAACGGCTTCTCGGGTTCCTCGCCACGGGCTTTGCAAAACGCCAGATAGTCATCCACTGACTCCGCGAATGAACGTTTCAATTCGTCGACAGAACGTCCCTGAAAGGTGACGACATCGCGCAAATTGATCACCTCGCCATGAAAAATATCGGCGCCTTCGTCAAACTCCACGCTCGCCTCATAGGCCTTGTACATCATCGTCGTCATGGCGTTCTTTCCGCTTCGGTCAGGAAGCGCCGCACGGCCTTCACCGCTCCCTTGTCCGTCTCCTTGCGCGGGTGCGGCCGGTGGAACACCGCGCGGACACCGATCAGGGCGACACGAACGCGCGAGCCTTGCCCAAAGCTGATTTCCCCGTCACAAGCCTCGAACAATGCCTCGATCTCTCGCCAGGCAATACGGCGCGGACCGGATCGGCGAACAGCGCTTCAAGGGTAGCTCGATGTTTCCGGCTTAGCCGCATATAGTATCAGTTTGCAGTACCATCTCAATATTGAATTTTGCCGCAAAGCGCGCCGCCCTCACTCCCTTTCTATCCTAATCACCTGCGGCTTTTCGGCCAAAAATCCGTCGGCGACCGCGGCTTCGAGCGCCTGGCGGACGGTTTTTTCATGCGTCGCATGGGTGATCAAAACGACCGGCACCGCGCCGCCCGGACCAATTTTGGCACCGGGGCGGTGGCGTTGCACGATGCTTTCAAGCGAAATCCCGTGCTCGGCCATGCGCGTCGCGATCGCCGCCGCCGCGCCCGGCCGGTCGTACACCGAAAGCCGGATATAGTAGCCGCCTTCGTGCATCTGCATCGGCGCGTGTGGCGCAGGCACGAGTGCGGCAACCGGACAGCCGAATGGCGCGGTGCGCACGCCATTCGCGATATCGGCGATATCGGCGACAATCGCCGAAGCCGTCGCCTCGCCTCCCGCGCCGGGGCCGACAAGGGTCAGCTCACGCACCGCGTCGGCGTCGATCGTGACCGCGTTGGTGACGCCCATCACCTGCGCGATCGCCGTGGATTTCGGAACCATAGTCGGATGCACGCGCTGTTCGATGCCGAAAGGAGTGCGCTGCGCGACACCGAGGAGCTTGACCCGGTAGCCGAGCTCCGCCGCCGCTTCGAGATCGGCAAGCGTGATCGACTCGATGCCCTCGATGGCGATTGCCGCTGGATCGATGACAGTGCCAAAAGCAAGCGAGGTCAGGATCGCGAGCTTATGCGCCGTGTCGAAACCGCCGATGTCGAATGCGGGATCGGCTTCCGCGTAGCCGAGCCTTTGCGCCTCAGCGAGGCCTTGCGCGAAGGTCAGGCCCTCCGATTCCATTCGTGTCAAGATGTAGTTGCAGGTGCCGTTCAAGATGCCATAGACGCGCTCGATGGAATTGCCAGCCAGTCCTTCGCGCAAGGTTTTGACGATCGGAATGCCGCCCGCGACCGAAGCCTCGAAGGCGAGCGCGACGCCTTTTTCCTCGGCGAGCGCAGCGAGGCGCATGCCGTGCTTGGCGACCAGCGCCTTGTTGGCGGTGACCAAGGATTTGCCCGCGTCGAGCGCGGCTTCCGCCGCCGCAAGCGCGGCGCCCTCCTCGCCGCCGATCAGCTCGACGAAAAGATCGATGCCGGGGGACCGCGCGAGAGCCACGCAATCGTCGAACCAGGCGAAGCCGGCGAGATCGAACCCCCGCTGCTTGGCCTTTTGGC
>JBAUNU010000599.1:0-4345 GCA_049579405.1 Methylocella sp. | reverse complement strand
CTCAGAAGGCATTCCCTGTCAACCGCCAAAAGGCTATTTTGTACGCGAAAAAAAGGAGGCGAATCCACCCGCGGTCTATCCTTCGAAATAACGCCGCCGGACCCGGTCGCGGTAGCCGGCGAGATTGGCGTGGCGCTCCGCCGCGGTGCGGATCTTTGTGTCGAACACAGGCGTAAGGAAACTCGCGACGAAGGCGAATACCGTCGCATCCGCGCCGCAGGGCTTTTCGCCCATCAAGAAATTCTTGTCCCCGATAAGGGTCGCAAGGGCATTGGCGTCGGCAATCGCGAGTTCATCCCGCTCGGCTGGCGTGTGGCGACCAAATCCTTGTAATTTCAGTGTCTTCTTAACTTTGCGGCGAATCAGGCTTTGCACGATCGGCCGGAACGGCATTGGCACGGCCTTGAAGAATCGCGCCGGTCCTTTGGCAAAATTGGCGTCATCGAGCCAGCGCGTTGCCACCAAGGCCCAATAGAGATGCTCCTCGCACATTTTTTCGATCGCCCAGGCCACCGCCCTCTGCTCCGGCGTGAGCCCGGCATCGAAATCGAAACCGTATCTTTTCTCGATGTGGAAGCGGATGAACGTCGAATCGGCAACGATCAGGCCGTCGTCGTTGAGAAAAGGCAGCTTGCCCTTTGGCGCCTTGCCATAGCCGCCGCGGTCTTCGCTGTACTCAAGGCTAGCCAATTTCAACAGCATCATGGCTTTAATAACGAAGGGGCTTGCGTCTGGAAGCCCGAGGTAAGGCCCAAACGTGAAGAGCGTGATCATGGCAGCGGGCTCCGTCTCTTATGTGATGCCGCGACGCCACGCCATCAATGCGTTGTGATCGCCGTCAAGTCCGGCGGCTCGACCGAAAATTCGACCGCGTCGATGACCGCGGTGCCGGCCAAGGTCATCAATGCGACATGGAAGGGCACGACGACATGCGCCCGCTCGATCGGCGCGAGCCAAGCCTCGATGTCCCTGTTTTCGGCCATGAATTTTGTCGATTTGGAGTCCCGTTTGTGACCGGAGACGGGCGTATAGCGCGCGGCGCAGACCGAAACCGGACCGGAGTATCCCTCGACCGCCACGTGTCTTATGCCAACATAGTGGAGCGTGACATCGAATCGGACATAGCCGTCGTAGACCGGGATCGTCCGGTTGCACGCGGCGGGACCGACCAGGGGTTGGCCCTCGGGAACCGCCATGATCAGGGCGGTCGCCGGATCGAGAACGTTGCGTTTGTTCGCTGCGGTGACCGGCACTCTTCCTTCCTTGTCCTCGAAAGGCGGGAAGATCTCCACGGCCTTGACGTTTCCGGCATCGAGCGACATGCGCACCGTCCGGCTCCCTTGGGAATTGGCGGACGTCGTGGCATAGGTGAAAGGCGCAACGCCGCCCCTGCGCAGAGCGCCGGTCGCGGCGAGCGCCAGCTTGACATTCGTGATCATCGCCGCGACGCCGGTCAACTTGGCAGTGAGATCGATCCGGTAGCTTGCCGGACCGAGCGACCCCGCCGCCGCCGCCTCCCCAATTGGCAAGCCGATAAGGCTCACCGTATAGCGCGCCCGGAATTCATCGGCGCGAGCAGAAGCCATGCCGGGGCCGGCAACCAGCGCCAAAACAACACCGAGCGTCACAAGCGGCGCGCGCGCCTTCCCCTTGAAATCAGTCATTTCAGCAACCGCGATCAGCCAATAAAAAACGAGAACACATCGTAATTCCGCCGCTTTCATGACTCGAAAGCCCGCGAATCGCATCACCCAGGGTGACATCATATCAGGATCACGGGCAAACGCCATTGCCACGCCAACAGCAGCCCACCGCGCGGGTTTCCGCGCCGAAATGACGCGTTTTTACATGCTTGCCTTACGACACCGGATTTAGGCTATTGTCCTATTGGAGCGTCGGGGAGTGTCGACACCGGCGCGAAAGGGGTTTCCAAATGCCAAACATGCGTTGGGGGCAAGGCTGGCGGGTTCTTGCGGCGAGCGTATGTGTAGGCGCCGGCGCGCGGGCCGCCGCGCCCGACGCCGCCGGGCGTTACTCCATCCTGCGCGACGGCGGCAAGGATACCGGATGCATGCTGACCTTGGACAAACGCGGGAAGGGGCCGGGGAGGGAAAAGGCATCTCTCGCTCCCGGTTGTCGCGACCAGGGGATCGTGATTTTCGATCCGGCCGGCTGGCAAATCGTCAACGGCCGCCTCGTGTTGACCGCGCGCAAGGGGCATAAAACCTATCTTGACGCGCAACCCGACGGCACCTGGAAGAAAGACCCAAAGGAAGGCAAAAGCCTCACCCTGAAGAAATTGTAAAAAGCGCGACGGCCGGAACCCGCCGCCGCGCTTCCTTATATGGCATTGTGGTGACTTGCTCTCAGCCCTCGATCGCGGGTTTTTTGGGGCCGCCATGCGAGGCATGCCCCCCCTTGCGGCCGGCCTCGGACGCAAGCGTGTGATTGCGCGAAAAGCTGCGCTTGTTGGGATTCACGCTTTGACCACCCTTGCGCCCGGCTTCGGCCGCCAACGCCGGGTTTTGCGAAAAACTGCGCTTTTCGTGCGGCACACTCTCGCCGCCCTTGCGCGCGATCGCCCGCTGCTTCTCGGGATCCATGGAGGCGAAGCCACGCGTCGAAACCGACGATTTCTTGGAAGATTCCATTGAAGCGCTCATCGTTCCTCTCTCTCAAAAATTACAGTCTTAAACCTTGATATAGGTAATGTTTGGCAGCGGTAAAGGTTGCCAACTCTTATTCAAGTTCGCGTGACCCGTTTGGCATGCTGAACCCGGCGCGGGTCCGAGGCGCTCGCCTCATGGCGGTCCCTGCCTCGCACAGGGGGCGTATCGGTACGATCCGGCTTACTCTAGTATGGAATTATAACGGCCTGGTGAACAGGAAGTCTAATGCCTTACGGATCCAATGCCGGCGGCACGCATTATGTCTTCGCGGATTTACGCATGCTTCTTGCGCGCGCCTCGCCGGATCGCGCCGGCGACCGCCTCGCCGGTGTTGCCGCGGAAAGCGGCGAACAGCGCGTGGCCGCGCGCATGGCCCTGGCCGATTTGCCGCTTGCGCGCTTTCTCGACGACCCCCCTGTGCCTTACGAAACGGACGAGGTGACACGGTTCATTCTCGATGCGCATGACCAGCGGGCCTTTGCGCCAATCGCCGCGATGACCGCCGGGGAGTTTCGCGATTTTCTGCTGTCCGACGCGGCAACCAACGAAACGCTGGCCCGCCTCGCGCCGGGCATCGCGCCGGAAATGGCGGCGGGGGTGTCGAAACTCATGCGCAACCAGGATTTGATCGCTGTTGCCAAAAAGATTTCGGTCGTGACGCGGTTTCGCACCACGATCGGTTTGCCAGGCTGCCTCTGCGTGCGCATCCAGCCCAATCACCCGGCCGACGATCTCGCGGGCATCGGAGCGTCCATCCTCGACGGCCTCATGTATGGTTGCGGCGACGCCTGCATCGGGATCAATCCGGCATCGGACAGCGCCAAGCAGGTTTTGGCTCTTCTCGAACGGATCGAGGAGCTGCGGTTGCGCTTCGAAATTCCCGTGCAATCCTGCGTGCTCGCCCACCTGACGACAACCATGCAGGTCATGGAGCGGGGAGGTCCGGTCGATCTGGTTTTTCAGTCGATCGCCGGGTCCGAGGCGGCCAACCGCGCGTTCGGCGTGAACCTCGCGCTTTTGGACGAAGCCTATTCTGGCGTCCAGGCGCTGCACCGCGCTCCGCCTGCCGCCAATCTCATGTATTTCGAAACCGGCCAGGGCGCGGCGCTGTCGGCACAAGCGCATCACGGCGTCGATCAACAAACCATGGAAGCACGCGCCTATGCGGTGGCGCGGCGCTACGCGCCCTTGCTCGTCAATACGGTGGTGGGGTTCATCGGCCCCGAATACCTCTACGACGGCAAGGAGATCATCCGCGCGGGGCTCGAGGACCATTTCTGCGGCAAGCTGATGGGCCTGCCGATGGGTGTCGATGTCTGCTACACCAACCACTCCGAGGCGGATCAAGACGACATGGACAATCTGCTCACGCTACTTTGCGTCGCCGGCTGCAACTATATCATGGGGGTTCCCGGCGCCGACGACATCATGCTCGGCTATCAATCGACCTCCTACCACGACGCGCTCTATGCGCGCTCCGTGTTGGGCTTGCGGCCGGCGCCGGAGTTCGAGGCCTGGCTCAAAGCCTTCGGCATCATGGACGCGAATGCGCGGGTGCGGCCAAGTCCTTCGCGAGGCGCCGCGCGTCTCCTCGTGGCGGCGCCGCGATGACTCTGCCTCCCGGAGATTTCTGGGATTATCTGCGCCGCGCGACGCCCGCCCGCATCGCGCTCGGC
>JBAUNU010000598.1:0-2329 GCA_049579405.1 Methylocella sp. | reverse complement strand
ATCCGCAACACATCGTGGCGGGCGGCGATGTCAGTCAGCCGCCGCAGCAAGGCGTCGGGATCGCCGATTGCGCCGGTCTCAAAGACGGCACTAGTGAAATCGTCGTGATCGTGCGAGGCCTGCCCGTCATGGCGCGAGGGCCGCGCGGCAAGGTCGTCCTCGGCCGCCGCGTCGAGGCCGAGCAGGATCGCGGGGTCGATCTTGCCCTCGCGGGCGGGCACGATTTTTACCGCGCGCGGAACGCGCGCCGCGATCTCTCTGGCGATGCGGCGCTGTTCGTCGAAATCGATGAGATCGGCCTTGTTGAGGACGATGAGATCGGCACATAGCAGTTGATCCTCGAACACCTCGTCGAGCGGATTATCGTGGGCGATGGAAGGATCGGCGGCGCGCTGGCGCGCCAATCTCGCCGGATCGTCGGCGAAGCGCCCGTCCGCCACCGCCTTGCCATCGATAACCGCGATCACACCATCGACGGTCAGGCGCGCGCGAATGGCCGGCCAATCGAAGGCCTTCACCAAGGGCTTTGGCAAAGCAAGGCCGGAGGTTTCGATGACGATGTGGCCGGGGAGAGGATCGAGCGCGAGAAGTTTCTCGATCGCGGGCAAAAAATCATCTGCGACGGTGCAGCAGATACAGCCGTTGGCGAGTTCGATGATATGGTCCGCGCCACAGGCGAGATCGCCGCAGCCATTTAAAATTTCCGCATCGATGCCGATGTCGCCGAATTCGTTGATGAGGACGGCGAGGCGGCGGCCCTTCGCGCTTGCCAGAAGATGGCGGATGAGGGTCGTCTTCCCCGAGCCGAGAAAGCCGGTGACGATCGTTGCCGGGATTTTGGAAAGGCGGTTCATGAGCGGCACCCGGTCCTTTGGCGAGCCGGCGGGTGCTTGATTGGAACGCCGGGCGAACCCAGGCTCCTTCGCTGGGGCGGCAAGCGCCAGCATCGATAGAGGCCGGAGCACCCCGCCGGCCCTTGCTCGATCGAACGGCAGGTTTCCTGGCTCGCGGATCGTTGCCTCGCGCCGCCTTCCCAGGACCCCTTGGCCGGTTCCCAGTGGCGTATCGACGCGTAGCTACCCGCTGACAGTTGCGGGGGCAGCTGTGGCTTCTAGCGCATGGCTCGGAGAAAGCCGGCGCCGGCACCACATTCCCTTTTATCCCTCGAAGCGAGGGACCGTTGCGGGCCTGACACTAGACCGAACGGCGGGCGTGTCAATCGGCGGCGAATTGAACGCAGGCAGCCTGGCAGCAAGGCGAGCACGTTCAATCGCCGCCGATGCCAGAATAAACGACTTCGCGATCACGAAATTTAAGCACGTGTGTCAAAACTTTCACCTTCAAATACGTTGATTTTCTGACAATCATAGTTTACATGCCGTGCTGGCAAGGATTTGAAAAAATGCCGCTTTTTGCCTACGAAATGCATGAAATGGCCCATCTCGCCTGGGCTCCGGCACGGGCCGTTTCCGATGTCGCGCGGACTTGGCTAGAACATCCGGGCAATCCGCTCGCCTATACCGCCGCCGGCCGCAATCTGGCTGCCTCGGCGAAAATTTTCGAGCGGCTGACCCGCCGTTACGAGAAGCCCGCGTTCGATCTCGCCACGACGGCCGTTGACGGCCAAATCGTTCCTATCGTCGAGCGGGTGGCCTGGGAGCGGCCGTTTTGCAAGCTTCTCCATTTTGAAAAGCAGCTCGATGGGGCCCCCGAGCCGCGCCAAAGGCTGTTGATCGTCGCGCCGATGTCGGGCCATCACGCGACCTTGCTGCGCGGGACGGTGGAAGCGTTTCTCCCCTTCTATGACATCTACATCACCGACTGGGTGGATGCCCGGACGATTGCGCTTTCGAGCGGCCGGTTCGACCTTGACGATTACATCGACTACCTGATTGCGATCTGCGAGACCTTGAGCAAGGAGGATGACGGCGCAACAGTGCATGCGATTGGAGTCTGCCAGCCGGCGGTTCCGCTGATCGCGGCCATTGCCCTCATGGAGGCGCGGGACAGCCCGCATGTTCCGGCTTCGATGACTCTGATGGGCGGTCCGATCGACACCCGGCGAAGTCCCACCAGGGTCAATCTCCTGGCGCGGGAACGCGGCAGCGCATGGTTTGCGCGCAATTGCATCTGCAGCGTTCCATTTGGGTATCCTGGGGCTGGGCGGGACGTCTATCCGGGCTTTCTGCAACTTACGGGCTTCATGGCGATGAATATCGATCGCCACATCATCGCCAATTTGGAGTTTTTCGATCATCTTGTCGCGGACGATGGCGATTCCGCAAGAAAACACAGTGAATTCTATGACGAATACCGGTCGGTCATGGAT
>JBAUNU010000597.1:0-14130 GCA_049579405.1 Methylocella sp. | reverse complement strand
CATCCGGATGGATGCCCTCCGGCGGTTCCACGTTCGCCGCCGCCGCCGTGTCACCACGTGGGGCGGGAGCGGGTTCGATGCCCGTTACCGCGGCCACGCCCCTAAAAGTCACGCGCCAAATGCGCCCATGCGCGTCGTCTGAAATATAGAGCGTGCCATCTGGCGCGACCGCCAGGCCGCACGGCCGGTGCGCGGCTCGGCCGGGTTCCTTGACGGCCCCAGCAAAGCCGTCGGCGAAAACCACGAACTTCCCGGAGGGTTTGCCATCCACAAGCGGCTGAAACACGACGTTATAACCTTCTTGAGGGTATGGAGCGCGGTTCCATGACCCGTGGAACGCGATGAAAGCACCTCCCTGATAGGCATTCGGAAACTGATGTCCGTCGTAGAGCGCAAGATCGTTAGGGGCCCAGTGCGCAGGGAAAAACGCTATCGGGCCTCGCTTCCGCGCGCACGGCCCAACGGCGTTGCCGCCGTCACCGCCATATTCCGGAGCGAGCACAAGCTTCTCTTGGATCCCGTCGTAATAGCACTCCGGCCAGCCGTAGTCGGCGCCCTGCTCCAATAACAGCAGCTCTTCGGCAGGTAGATTGGGGCCCCGCTCCGGCCGGTAAAGCTTGGGCCAATTCTCCGACAACTGATCCCGGCCATGTTGTGTTACATAAATTCCACCGGCGGCGTCGAATGCGAAGCCCTCGCCATTGCGGATGCCAGTGGCAAAGCGCTCGGCGGGAGAGAAGTGCTGCCCGGTTCGGTTCGCACCGTAGCGCCAGGTGCCGGCGCGCGTTTCGAGCTCCGTGCACGGGTTGATCCCCGGCGACTCGAGGGTCCGGTTCTGGACCTGGCAGGAATTGGTGGCGGAGCCGAGATCGACAAAGAGATTGCCTTGCCGGTCGATCGCAAACGGATGCATCGGGTGATCGCCGGTTAGGGGTAGCCCCGAAACGATGACCTCGGGCGGCGCGGTTGGCGCAAGTGCTCCGGCCGGTAGAGCGTAGCGCACGATGCGATCGTTCACTTCCGCGTAGAGCGCGCCGTTGTAGAGAGCGATCCCTGTGCCACCGTGGCTGCCGTCCGCAGCACTGTCGCCAAAGCGCGTGACTATGTCGCCATGCCCTTCGCCCTTGGTGTCTTGAAGGGCGAGCAGAAACCCGCCTGCCGGAGGCTTGTCGTTGCCGTAATAGCGGCCGCTCCAGGTATTGACATAAACAACCCCATTCGGAGCAACGACAAGGTGCCGGGCATGGCCAATGTTGTCCGCGAACACGGTCGCGCAAAAGCCGCGCGGCAGGGTGATCCCCCCATTGTCCCCCGGGCAGGCTTCCGCTTGGCCGCTAGGCGTGTTCGGCTGAGCTTGCACAAAGGACGGCGCGCTGGCCGCCAACACTCCGATGACCGGAAATGTCATCGCGGCCCAGCCAAGGGCATTGTGACGATATTTCATGACGTATCCATCGCCTCTGACCAAGGGGTCAGTGATCACGCTCACGGCTTGGAGCCCACGAGCGGCGCTGGCGCGGGCGCCCCCGGCTTTGTCCCATTGGAGACAAGCCCATTGGGCTTGTCGACGAGCGTCCCCATTCGTTGAAATTTAGACAACCGGAATTTGATTGCGCCGGGCTATCCCAATCTGGCTCGATTTGGCGTCTTTGACAAGCCCGGCGTGATTCCAGATCGGGGCCCGGCCGAGCGAAAGCACCGGCTCATAAGCCGAGTTCGCTCAAGCCTGGATGACCGGCCGGACGCGGTCCTGCGGCCCACAGGAACTTGCGGCCTTCCGGGGTGATCGCCACGTCGTTGATGCTGGCTTCCCGGCGGCGCATCAGGCCATCGCCGTCGAATTCCCATTGCTCGTTGCCGTGCGCGCGAAACCAATGGCCGGAATCATCGTGCCACTCATATTGG
The DNA here is from genome assembly GCA_049579405.1 of Methylocella sp. GTDB lineage: Bacteria > Pseudomonadota > Alphaproteobacteria > Rhizobiales > Beijerinckiaceae > Methylocapsa. The sequence goes on along the minus strand of JBAUNU010000597.1, from coordinate 12,225 downwards.
AAGCGAACGCTGATGCGGTTTTCATGGAACGCCCAAAGCTCCTTGATGAGCCGGTAATCAAGTTCGTATGCCCATTTGCGGGTAAGGAATTCGACGATGGCCGCGCGCCCGGCAAAAAACTCCGAGCGGTTTCGCCAGCGGCTGTCTTCGGTATAGGCAAGCGCGACGCGGGCAGGGTCGCGGCTGTTCCATGCATCCTCGGCAAGACGAACTTTTTCTAGCGCGGTTTCGAGGGTGAACGGCGGCAGAGGCGGGCGGTTCAACATGGGCTGCTTCCTTTTCTTGGCCTTGGGCTACTGTATAGAAGCTTAGTCCAAAAGGACGGCGGCCAAGCAGGTTCGATGCTGATCCGGTTTCCGGTGGCTGGCGCGAACCTGCATCCTTTGCCCAAAAAATCGTCCAACGGGCGAAAATTGTCCGGCGCGCCGCGCAGGCTATTGACAAAATTAATTTCTATAGATTTAATAGATCCGGATAAATCGGGACGATTTGCAGCGACTGAGCACGGAAGAGATGAAAAATTCCGAGCCCGTCCGTGGCCCCCCGCGTGCTGGCGAAGCTGTAAAGAAAGCGTTCCATGTTCGATTTCCTCCATTCGATCGAACCGCTCTATTCGGTCTCTGGTTTCATCGTCGGCGTCCTCGTCGGCTTCACGGGCGTCGGGGGCGGCTCGCTGATGACGCCTCTGCTGGTGCTCGTGTTCGGGATCGTGCCGGCGACCGCGGTCGGGACCGACCTCCTCTACGCCGCCATCACGAAGAGTGGCGGCACACTCGTCCATGGTCTCAACGGCACCATCGATTGGCGGATAACCCGGCGGCTCGCGTCCGGCAGCGTGCCCGCGACGATCGTGACCTTGGCGTGCCTCTCCTGGCTCGGCAAGTCGAGTGGACATGGGGCCAACGGCCTCATCACCTCGTTGCTGGGTTTCGCATTGCTCCTCACCGCCATCGTTATGTTGTTCCGCGACTCGCTGCTTGATCGCATCGCCAGACGCACGGACGGCCTGAGCGACGGACAGACGCGGCTCCTCACCACTCTGCTCGGCGCCTTCCTCGGTATTCTCGTGTCGATTACTTCAGTCGGCGCCGGCGCCATCGGCATGACGGTGCTGCTTGCCCTCTATCCGCGCCTACCGACGGTGCGGCTCGTCGGGTCCGACATCGCGCACAGCGTGCCGCTCGCTTTCATCGCGGGGCTCGGCTACTGGCTGATGGGTGCGGTCGATTGGAGCCTCCTCGCCTCGCTCCTGATCGGCGGCCTGCCGGGCATCGCGATCGGGAGCCATCTCGCCGCCAGGATTCCGGACCGGTTTCTCCGTCCCATTCTCGCCGGCGCCTTGGCCGTCGTCGGAGCCAAGCTTACCATCTGAAACGAGAAACGGCATGTGGTGCGCCCAATGTGGAACTCGCTCGACGCGGCTCTCCCCGCTAAAACCCGATGACAGAGTGTTCATAAGGCTGCGCAACACAAGGTTCTTCGACGAGGACTTCTCGATCTGAAAGACCGGGAAGTAGTGGACAAGCTAGGGACCCCGTTTCCTGCAGTTCGATTAGATGTGCAAAACTTTTACGCGGCGACTCGACATTGCCGCCCTTTTGGCGACTGTTCCCTCAACAGCGAGAATCACCTTGTCAAAAGGAGTTTAGGTCGAATGAGTAACAGTAGCGTTCCAAGAGTAGGTTCGTTTCCTCGTCGGCGGCAGACCCCGCGCCGCTCACCTCCGGTAACCCCCGAGATGATGGCAGAAATGCGCGAGATGTATTACGCCAAAGGTATGGCTCAACATGAAATCGCGGCGTATTTTGGTATGAACCAAGGTCGGGTCAGCGAGGCTGTCAATCCTAGACGCTAACACCTAGAAACCCCGATCAGCAATTGGTCGGGGTTTTCCCCAACAAGCTCTGCCAGCGCCCTTCTTTGCACCGGGGCAAAGACGCACGCTTGCGCCAAGCGACCAAAAGACGGGGGTGAATTGACCCCACTCCATTCAATTTTCGAGGTTACCGCCGGGACAAGCGCTTCTCAAAACATTATCTCTGCAATAATCTCGGGCGGTCGGCATATATGGCTTGATGATGTCTGGCGTATACAGGCTGTCTCCTTGGTATGGTTTGCTGTCCCACGACTTGTCGTCGCATACAGCATACTCGCTTGGAGTAGGTTGAGGGCATGGGAACCTATTATTACAGCGCCCTTTGACAGTAGATAACATATATGGAGGTTTGCCGTTCATTTCAGCAAGTACGCACTCTCGATAATCGCTCGGACCAAACCATCCCGCGTTCGCACTCCTGTTCAAGTACTCTAGGCATGCGAGAGAGCAGAACGTAATGGTTAGGACTTGATTGCGCCTCATAAAATGGCTCCCATAGGTTAGAGCGTGCATCCCACGAATACCGTAGTTCCTTTTTCTTTTCCACTTATAAACCCCTAAAATCTTAATACTTTGGTGAGCCGCTTCCTGCCAGCGCGCAGCCTCGCCCGCAAGCCCTTTCGCGCCCCGTCCCCGTGCAAACTTGGCGCCGAAACACCAGCGATCTTCACTCCGCCTCGAAAACAATCTCCCCCGCGACCATGGTGAGCTTTACCTTGCCCTCCATGCGCGCCTCGTCGAAGGGCGTGTTCTTGCAGCGCGAATGCAGTTTTGCCGGATCTACAACGAAAGGTTCATCCGGGTCGAAACGGATGAGATCGCCCGGCGCGCCCACTTCGAGCCTTCCTTGCGGCAGGCCGAGGATCTCGGCCGGCCGGATGGTCATGGCGGCAATGAGACGCGCGAGCGGAATTTCCCCGGAATGAACGAGGCGCAGGCCCGCGGACAGCATCGTCTCCAAGCCGATCGCGCCATCTTCCGCCTCGGTGAACGGCAGGCGTTTGGTTTCGACATCCTGCGGGTTATGGTCCGAAACGACGGCGTCGATGAGGCCCGACTCCAAAGCCGCGACGAGCGCGCGCCGCTCATCTTCGTGGCGCAACGGCGGCGCGAGCTTCAAAAACGTCCGGTAATCGCCGATGTCGTTTTCGTTGAGGGTCAGATGGTTGATCGAGGTGGCGCAGGTGACGGCCAGGCCATCGGCCTTGGCTTTGGCGATAATGTCCAGGGAAAGCGCCGTGGTGACGAGCGCGGCATGGTAGCGCGCGCCGGTCAAGTTCACCAGCCTTATGTCGCGATCGAGCATGATGGCTTCCGCCTCGCGCGCAATTCCGGCAAGGCCGAGACGCGAGGCGTATTCGCCCTCGTTCATCACGCCCTCGCCGGCAAGATCAGGGTCTTCCGCGTAATGGATGACGAGCGCATTGAAATCGCGGGCGTACTGCATGACGCGGCGCATAACGCGCGCATTGCGAATCGAGCGGGCGCCATCGCTGAACGCCACCGCGCCCGCCTGTTGCAACAGACCGATCTCGGCAATTTCCGCGCCGTCGAGACCGGCCGTCAAGGCCGCCAAGGGAAGCAAGCGCACGGGGCCGGTATCGCGGGCGCGGCGCAACAGAAAATCGACCACCGCCGCCTCGTCAACCGGCGGATTGGTATCGGGGCGGGTAACGATTGTCGTGATGCCGCCCGCCGCCGCCGCCAAGGCCGCGGTCGCGATCGTCTCGCGATGTTCGGCGCCGGGCTCGCCGATGAACGCCCACATGTCGATGAGGCCGGGCGCCACGCAATCGCCGCCGCAATCGAGGACGCGCGCGTCGGCGGGGAGATTTGCCGGCACTATGGCGGCGCCAAAATCGCGAATCAAGCCATCGACGATAAGGACTCCGCCCATTGTCTCGCGGAGTTTCTCCGGATCGATCAACCGCGCATTGACGAGTGCGAGCGGGTGGCGGCCAATGGAAGTGGGGGAGGAATGTTTCACGCGAAACTCGCTCTCATCCATTGGGCAAATGCTGCGCCAAGGCCTCCAATACGGCGATCCGCACCGCGACCCCCATCTCGACCTGCTCGCGGATGAGGCTCCTTGGCCCGTCGGCGACGGCGGAATCGATTTCGACGCCGCGGTTGATCGGGCCGGGATGCATGACCAGCGCGTCCGGCTTGGCATAACAAAGCTTTGCCTCGTCGAGGCCGAAAAAGCGGAAATACTCCTTGGCGGAGGGAATATAGCCGCCCTGCATCCGCTCGCGCTGCAAGCGCAGCATCATCACGATGTCGGCGCCGTTGAGCCCCGCCCGCATGTCCCGGAAAACCTCGACCCCCATCCGCTCGATTCCCGGCGGCAGCAGCGTCGATGGCCCGGCCACGCGCACCCGCGCGCCGAGCGCCGAGAGCAGCAATATATTGGAGCGTGCGACACGTGAATGGAGAATATCGCCGCAGATCACGACCGTGAGACCTTCGATCCTGCTCTTGTTGCGCCTGATCGTGAGCGCATCGAGCAACGCCTGGGTTGGATGCTCATGCGCGCCGTCGCCCGCGTTGACGACCGCGCAATCGACCTTTTTCGCCAAAAGGTGCACCGCGCCGGCCTGGGCATGGCGCACCACGATAATGTCGGGCCGCATCGCGTTCAGCGTCATCGCGGTATCGATCAGCGTCTCGCCCTTCTTGACGCTCGAGGTCGCGACCGACATGTTCATGACGTCGGCGCCAAGACGCTTGCCGGCCAGTTCGAAGGACGATTGGGTCCGGGTCGAAGCCTCGAAAAAGAGGTTGATCAAAGTCCGTCCGCGCAAGGTCGAGCGCTTTTTCTCGACCTGGCGGGACACTTCGATCGCCGCCTCGGCTAGATCGAGAAGAAAGCCGATGTCTAGCGCGGAAAGCCCCTCGATCCCGAGCAGATGCCGGTGTGGAAATGCGGGTTCTTTCGCCGGGTTGACCATCGACCATATTCTATAAGACGGGAATCGGCCCCGTCACGATAGTTACCGAAGATGGGACAATCTACCTGCATATTAGCCAGTTTTCGGCGGTCAGGCCTCTGCGCCGAGTCCCGGCGGGGGCGCCTTCGGAAAATTGTGAAGCGATTCATCATGTTTGCCCTGTTGCATTTTCCCGCGCTAACCGGTTCAGTGCCGCCGGGAAAGGGCTCTCATCAAAAATCGGAACGCCATGAAAACCATGTGGAAGACTATTTTGACCGCGGCGGTGATTTTGCCAGGCGCGGGTGCCGCGTTCGCGCAAAATCAACCGTTGACTTGCTGGTACAACGGCCATGCCGATTTCACATCGGCCGATAGCGCTCCGGCCGGTGCAACGATCGGGAGCGTCATGAAGGCCGACAGTGGCGACAAGACCTATTCCTATACGATTTTGGCGCGGGACGGCACGGCTTGTCCGTCCCAGCTCCCGCTCGGAACAACAACGGCGGCGACGGTTGCGCTTGTTCGCCGGGACGACGGCAGCTGCACCAATGACAACGTCGCCGACACTGGTTCAGCCGTCCTCGCCGGCTCCGCGACAGTGTCTCCCGACACGAGCACCACGTCGACGGCCGCCATACGCCTTGCGGGGGTGTCCCCTAACACGAGCTATCACGTCTATTTGAAATGCTTCCGCCAGCTTGGAATGATTCGAACCGACGCGCAGGGCAATGCCGGGAGAACCTTCGACTTTCCAACCGACGCGGGTGGACCGGTAATCGCGTTCGAACTTTCTCCGGAGGGCGCGCCGCCGGGCACCAAGCTGCAGAGCCTGTCTGTTAAGAAGTAAAATATCACGCCGGCCCCCCGGCATGGGCCCCGCCGCCTGGTTTCGCTACGCGATTTTATATCGGATGGCTGGAATCTTGCCGGGCGTTCCGCGCGAGCCCCGGTTCAGGCTGCTTCCTGAAGGTGGGCTTCGAGAAACGACAAGGATTTGTCGAGATTGCGGGAAAACTCCGTCAATATGTCCGCCGTATCCGCATCGCCCGCCTTTTCCGCCCGGTCGATGCCGGCGCGGGCCGCGTTCGCGACAGCGGAGTAGCGCTCGATTAGTGCCGCGACATGGTCCGTGATCCTGTAAATATCGGTGGGATATGGTTTGAGCAGGGTCTTGCTTGCGACTGTTTGACTCGTCCCGAGCGCGGTTCCGCCAAGTTGCACGACCCGTTCCGCGATTGTATCGATATGAGTATCGAGTTCGGTGCGGAAAGCGCCAAGCATCTCATGCACCGCAATAAATTGCATCCCTTTAAGATTCCAATGCGCCTGTTTTGTCACGAGAGCTAAATCTATGGCGTATGCCAGGCGGGAGTTCAGAAGATCGATGGAAACGGCCTTTGCGTTCGACTGCAAATCGTTTCTGGTTTCGTGCGATTTCATACTCGGCTTCTCCTCATTTCCTTGATCGGCTGAAACGTGGACTTGACCGTTGCCAGTCTCTGTGCGGTAAATGCTTATTGAGATGAAATGGTTCAGCTTGCCTGACATTTCCGGCACGATTTGACTATCGGTTCGCGCTCCCCCATCCTCACGCCTGTCAATTTCGGCCAAGCTCTGGCTCTGGGCTTGGCGGTGTGAGCCGCCTTCGATTTTTTTAGGATATATGCGGGCTTATGGCCACGCTACGGGAATAGACGAACCTTTGGCAAAACGAGGGACTATTGCATGAATGTCGTCATCGTCGAGTCGCCGGCCAAGGCCAAGACGATCACCAAATATCTCGGGAAAGGCTATGAGGTTTATGCCTCCTATGGCCACGTTCGCGATTTGCCGGCGAAGGATGGCTCGGTCGATCCGGACGGCGATTTCGCCATGCTCTGGGATGTCGATTCCAAATCGGCCAAACGGTTGGCGGAAATCGCCACGGCGGTGAAGGGCGCGAGCCGGATCATTTTGGCGACCGACCCTGACCGCGAAGGCGAGGCGATTTCCTGGCACGTCCTCGAAGTGTTGAAGGCGAAAAAAGTCCTCGGGGTGAAACCCGTGGAGCGGGTCGTGTTCAATGCGGTCACCAAATCCGCGATCCTCGAGGCCATCAATCATCCGCGCGAGATCGACGCCGCGCTCGTCGACGCCTATCTCGCCCGCCGCGCGCTCGATTATCTCGTCGGGTTCAATCTTTCGCCGGTGCTATGGCGCAAATTGCCTGGCGCGCGCTCGGCTGGCCGGGTGCAATCCGTCGCCTTGCGGCTGGTTTGCGACCGCGAACTCGAGATCGAAAAATTCGTCTCGCGCGAATATTGGTCCATCATCGCGCATTTGAAGACCACGGCCGGGGCGCCTTTCATTGCCCGGCTCGCGGGGGCCGATGGCCAGAAGATCCATCGCCTCGACATTGGCTCGGAAGGGGAAGCGGCAGCCTTCAAGGCGGCCCTCGACGCGGCCAAATTCTCGGTGGCCGGGATCGAGGCCAAGGCCGCCAAGCGGCATCCGCCGCCGCCATTCACGACCTCGACCCTCCAGCAGGAAGCCTCCCGCAAGCTCGGCTTTGCGCCGGCGCGTACCATGCAGCTCGCCCAGCGGCTTTATGAAGGCGCCGAAATCGGCGGCGAGGCGGTGGGCCTCATCACTTATATGCGCACCGACGCCGTCGATCTCGCGCCGGAGGCGATCGCGAGCGCCCGCAATGTCATCGACAAGGAGTTCGGTGCGCTTTATGTCCCGAAGACGCCGCGCAAATATACGGTGAAAGCCAAGAATGCGCAGGAAGCGCATGAGGCAATCCGCCCGACCGATCTCGCCCGCTTGCCAAAACATGTCTCACGCGGCCTCGAACCGGATCAGAGGCGGCTTTACGAACTCATCTGGACGCGCACCGTCGCCAGCCAAATGGAATCCGCCGAACTCGAACGCACCACCGCCGATATCGTGGCACATGCCGGCACCCGAACGATCGATCTCCGCGCGACCGGGCAAGCCATCCGCTTCGACGGCTTTCTCAAACTTTATCAGGAAGGCCGCGACGACGAAGAGGACGAAGACGGCGGACGCCTGCCCTTGATGGCCAAAGGCGATGCGCTCGCCAAGGACAAAATCGCGGCGGACCAGCATTTCACCGAGCCGCCGCCGCGCTTCACCGAGGCGACACTCATCAAACGCATGGAGGAACTTGGCATCGGCCGGCCTTCGACCTATGCTTCGACGCTCGCGGTTTTGCGCGACCGCGACTACGTTCGCCTCGACAAAAAGCGGCTCATCCCCGAAGATAAGGGCCGTCTCGTGACAGCGTTCCTGGAGAGTTTTTTCACGCGCTACGTCGGCTATGACTTCACCGCCGCGCTTGAGGAGAAACTCGACCTCGTCTCCAACCATGAGCTCGACTGGAAGCAGGTGCTGCGCGATTTTTGGGCGGATTTTTCCGGCGCGCTCGCGGGGATCAAGGACCTGCGCACGACCCAAGTTTTGGACAGTCTGAACGAGCTTTTGGGACCGCATATTTTCCCCGCCAAGGAAGATGGCTCGGACCCGCGAGCGTGTCCGTCCTGTGGCACGGGCCGGCTGTCGCTGAAACTCGGCAAATTCGGCGCCTTCATTGGCTGCTCGAATTATCCCGAATGCAAATTCACCCGCACCTTGGCGAACACAAGCGCGGATGGCGCCGCCAATGGCGAGCGGGCGGGCGCCGGGATTTTGGGCCAGGACCCGGCGACGGGGGATGAGATCTCCCTGCGCGATGGCCGCTTTGGCGCCTATGTGCAGCAAGGCGAGGGTGAAAAGCCCAAGCGGATCTCGTTGCCCAAAAACATCGATCCGGGCGGAATTACCTTGACCCAGGCAATTGGCTTGCTTTCGTTGCCGCGCGAGATCGCTAGACACCCCGAGACAAAGGAACCAATCCTAGCGGGTATCGGCCGCTTCGGTCCCTACGTCCAGCACCGCAAGACCTATGCGAGCATCGGCAAGGACGACGACATTCTGAGCATCGGCGAAAATCGCGCGATCGACCTCATTGCCGCCAAGGAAAGCGGATTGACCGGCCGGCGTTTCGGCGACACCGCGAGCGCGCCCGCGCGGCTGCTCGGGGAACACCCCGGAGGCGGCAAGGTCGTGGTCAAGGCCGGGCGGTACGGCCCCTATGTCAACTACGGCAAGATCAACGCGACCTTGCCGCCCGATGCCGACGCCACCACATTAACGCTGGAAGATGCCATTGCGCTTGTCGCCGCGAAAGCTGCTGGGCTAGGGGGGAATACGAGCATCCAAGGCCGCCTGCTTGGCGCGCATCCCTCGGGCGGGCCGGTAACCGTGCGTGCGGGACGGTTCGGACCCTATGTCAATCGCGGCAACATCAATGCGACCTTGAAGGGTGGCATGTCGCCCGAGACGATCACCCTTGAAGAGGCGATACGCCTGATCGAGGATAAGAACGGGGCGGGCACAAGATCGCGGGCCAAGAAGGCCAAGCGGGCGGCGCCGAAGACAACCGCAAAGGCAGCGGCGGCGGCGCGAAAACCGGCGGCCAACCCGTCGGCGCAAAAATCGCGGAAGGCTAAGTAAGCGTGCAAAACTCCGCCGGTGCCAGGGAATCCGGCCAGGATATCGCCGAGCCCGCGCCCAAGCGGCGCGATGATTGTCTGCCCTCGCGTGAAAAAATTCTGGCCTTCATCGCCGGCGAGCGCGAAGCCTCCGACGGCAAGGCACAAGGCAAAATCGGCAAACGGGAAATCGCCCGCGCTTTCAATGTCAAAGGCCCCGCGAGGATCGCCCTTAAACGCATGCTGAAGGACCTCGAAGCCGACGGCGCCATCGAAAGGAGGCGCAAAAGCCTGCATAAGCCTGGCCTCCTGAAGGGGGTCGTTCTCGCCGATATCATCGCGCGCGACCGCGACGGCGATCTTCTCGCCGCGCCCGCCGAATGGGACATGGGCCAAGGACCGGCGCCGCAAATCCTGGTCATCGCCAAGGCCAGGCAAAAACCCGGACCGCCCTCCGCGGCGCCCGGCGACCGCGCCCTGATGCGGGTGGAGCCGGTGCAAGGCGCCGAGCCGGGCGAACCCGCCTACACCGGGCGCGCCATAAAACTTTTGCCGCGCGTGAAAACGCAGATACTAGGGATTTTTCGCACTGACGCGCGCGGCGGCGGCCGTATCATGCCGATCGACAAGAAAAACGTAAATCGCGGCGAGCTCGGCGTCGGCCCCGGCGACGAAGGCGCGGCGCGCGACGGCGAGCTCGTGGCCGTCGAGGTTTTACGCACCGGCCGTTTTGGTCTTCCAGCGGCAAAAGTTTGCGAGAGGCTCGGCGCCGTCGATAATGAAAGAGCGATCAGCCTCATTGCCATCCACGCGCACCAGATTCCGCACGTCTTTGGCCCGGAGGTCATTGCCGAGGCGGCGCGGGCGAGACCCGCGACCATCGCCTATCGAGAGGATTGGCGCGCGATCCCGCTCGTTACCATCGACCCGGTGGATGCCAAGGACCACGACGACGCGGTCCACGCCGAGCGCGACCCCGATCCGGCCAATCCCGGCGGCTTTATTTTGCGGGTCGCCATCGCCGATGTCGCCGCGTATGCGCGCCTCGGCGGAGCGCTCGATCGCGAGGCGCAGGATCGCGGCAATTCGGTCTATTTTCCCGACCGTGTCGTGCCGATGCTGCCGGAGCGGATTTCCAACGACCTCTGCTCGCTGCGCCCAAACGAGGATCGCCCAGCGCTTGCCGCCCGCATCGTCATCGCCGCCGATGGCCATAAGTTAAGCCATAGTTTCCATCGGGTGATGATGCGCTCGGCGGCAAAACTCGCTTACGCGCAGACGCAGGGGTCAATCGACCATGGACCAGACGAAGCCATGGGCCCGCTCCATGCCGCTGTCCTCGTGCCACTTTACGAGGCCTACGCCGCGTTGAAAATCGCACGCGGCAGACGCGGACCGCTCGCTCTCGACCTCCCTGAACGCAAGATCATCCTGGACGACACGGGTGCGGTAAAATCCATCGCGACCCCGCCAAGACTCGACTCCCATCGCCTCATCGAGGAATTCATGATCCTCGCCAATGTGGCGGCCGCCGAAACGCTAGAGGCAAGACACCAGGCTTTCATCTACCGCGTGCATGATGAGCCATCGCTCGAAAAGCTCAATAATCTTGCCGAATTCCTAGCCTCGATCGGCATTAAGCCCGGCAAGGGCCAAGTTCTTCGCGCCGCGCAATTCAATGGCATCCTCGCCCGCGTAAAAGGCACGGGCAACGAGCATCTCGTCAACGAAGTCGTGCTGCGCACCCAGGCGCAAGCCGAATATTCCGTCGAGAATTACGGCCATTTCGGGCTCAATCTGCGCCGCTACGCGCATTTCACCTCGCCGATCCGCCGTTATGCCGATCTCATTGTCCATCGCGCCTTGATCGCCGCGCTGCATCTCGGGCCCGATGGCTTGGCCTCGATCGCGAACCATGAACTGGCCGAAATCGCGGCCAAAATTTCCGCCACTGAGCGCCGGGCCATGGCCGCCGAACGCGAGACATCCGAGCGCCTGATCGCGACCCATCTCGCGGGCCAGATCGGAGCGGCGTTCCAAGGCCGCATATCGGGTGCGACCAGCGCCGGGCTTTTCGTCAAGCTCGACGAGACCGGCGCCGACGGCTTCATTCCGGCGGCGATGCTCGGCGACGATTATTTCCGGCATGACCCGGCGCGCCACGCCCTGATTGGCTCGCGCACCGGCCAGATGCACCGGCTCGGCGACGTTGTAACAGTCAGGCTCGTGGAAGCCGCTCCGCTCGCTGGTGCGCTCCGCTTCGAGCTGGTGAGCGAAACCGCCCCCCGCCAAACGCGGCCAAATTCAGCCAAGGCCAAACGACAGGCGCGCCGCGACATCCGGCCCGGTTTCGGATCGCCACATGCGCGGCGAGCTGATAGTGCGGCTGCAAAACCTTAAGCGCGCCGCTGCCACCGGCACCGGGACGGAGAGCCATATCTACGCCGGTCACGGATACGCCTGCTGTCACCGGCAAGGCTTCGGCCCTCGCTTTGCGGCCTCGTGCCGGTCTATGCCCTTCGCGCCGATCTTCGCCCCGAAACCGGAACTTTGTTCGTTAGCCTGTTCGCGCTCGGCAATATTTTGTTACAACTCCCTATCGGCTTCGTCTCGGACCAGATGGATAAGGACAAATTATTGTGGTCCCTTTGCGTCTTCGTCCATGCGGGGCAATCGCGCTCGCTGTTGCCGGGCCCTCGCGCCTTGGTCTCTTTTGCGGCCTGCTTGTCCTATGGGGCGGCGGCGTCGGCAGCCTCTAGGTTGGGGACTCATTCAAATCCATGCGATCATTATGGCTGCGAGGGCGGGGCGAGAGAGATAGTTTTGCGCATAGCGGTCATATCGGGTTGCGATGCGTCGCCAGTTCTTGAGCTTGCAGAAC
>JBAUNU010000596.1:0-3736 GCA_049579405.1 Methylocella sp. | reverse complement strand
GAACTCCCTGGTGACGCTGCTCACGAGCACGGCGTGGCAGGACGTGAGCCCCTGGACGATCGAAAGGGTCCTTGCCGATCCGGCCTCCACCTCCGGTCCCGCCCTGGCGGCCACCGGGCTACGGCTCGACGAAAACGCGATCAAGGCCGATCCCGCCCAGGCGCTTTGGCTCTACGCCCAGATGGCGGCGGCCGGCCAGACCGTCTATTCGCCGGTCCAGGCGGAAGCCGCCGCCGCCGTCTACGCTCCAGCTCTTGGGCCGCTGATTTCACGGCACGCCGCTATTCCCGCCGCCTTCGATGGCCCAGCGTTTTCGCCAGACGATATCGCTTCTTACCTCATGGCATTGAAAGCCGGGTGCCCAAGCTGATCGGCGCGTGCGTTGCACAATAATTGAGCGGCGCGGGCGGCGGTTTGGCAGATTACGGTGCATTAATCTCAATCAGCTCGAAAAAAAGCCGCTCGCGGACCTACACGATGGTGAAGGCCGGCCAGCGGCGTTGCTGGAGCTTGCGCATGAATGGAAAATCTATGGCCGGCGGGAAGCCGCGGACGCCCGCAAGAGGGGTAACGCCGCACGGCAAGTTCGGCACATCGGTTGCGAATAAGCCTAAAGGACCGGCTCCCACGGCCGGTCTGACGCGCCTTAACCAACCGCGGATCGTATCTTCCGGAAATGAGAAGGGCGATTGCAGCGGCCATCCAAACTCGCGCCCGCTCGGCAGCAATCGCCATGCCTTTGCCATCGCCATTGGGCTTGCATTGTTCGGACTGGGGCAGACCGCACGTGCCGCCGACGCATTGCCACCGCCGCAAGCCGCCGCGAGCAGTGACGTGGCGCAGGATGTGACAGACTATTTCGCAAATTGGTTCGAACGCGTGGACGCGACCTCGGCGGCGCAGCCTTCCTGGGCTGCACCGTTTACCACCGTTACGCCGCTGCTCAAGGAATTCGTTATGTATGGCCAAGCCTTTCAGACCCTTCCCACCGGCGCCAAGGTCACCGTTTATGACGGCGGAATGCCTACCGTAGGCATCCATCTCATCCCGGATTACTATAACGAGATATATATCGGCGCGCCGCCAGTTCAGGTGCGGACGATCAAGCAACCCGCGGATGACTTCGCCGACCTGCCGTTTTTTCTCCTCAAAACGCGGCTCGCTTCCGGTAACGAAGAGAACGGCGATTATGTTGTCAGTGCGTATCTCGCTGGACAGGCGCCGATCGGCATCAAGCCATTCACCAACAATGCCTACTATATCACCCCGACGATCGCCGCCGGAAAGGGCTGGGGCGATTTCGACATCCAGGCAACCATCGGCACGCCCTGGCCGACGAGCAATTACAACACACTCGGCACACAGCTCGCGACCAATGCCGCCTTCCAATATCATCTGCTGCCATATCTCTGGCCGGAAATCGAGCTAAACGACACCTGCTGGTTCAACGGCGCGCGTGGCGGCTTGAACCAGCTTTTCCTCACCCTCGACGCCATCATCGGTCCCTATCCGATCCCTGGCACCCGCGCTAAGGCAAGCCTCCTCGTCGGCTACCAAACCGCGCTGACGCCGCATCCGGTGATCTTGAACCCGATCACGCCAATGTACAACCACAGTTGGCTGTTCGCAGCGCGGGTGTTTTTCTGATGGATTTGCAAACGGGCCGGAGACGCCGCACCCCTCGTGGCATTGAAAGCCGGGCGCTCAAGCTGATCGCCGGGTGCGTTGCACAATTCATGCGCAGCGCGTTCAATATTTCGGCAAACTGGCGCGCCGTTATTCGCTAGCCGGCGCAAAAACGGCGGACCGGGGCCGCCGCGTGACGTCAAAAACATCTCCATCGTACTTGGCACGAAGCTTGCTTAAAGGGGTTGGTGGGCCGACTCCTTACGGTCCATTCCGGGTCCAACGAAGGGCTCGGGGATCCAGCAACGCCGCTGACCGGCCGTCACACACGTGGGGGCCCGCCAGCGGCTTTTTTTGCGCACCCCCAATCAGGGGGCGCGGAAGTGATGGAGTTTGCGCATGAATGCCAAAACTTCGCCCGTCAGCGTCGCCGGCGTTTTACCGCCCTGATGGCTGCCGCGCAGAGCGTCTTCCTGAGCGGCCACGGCGGCATGGGTTGTAGTTTTGAGAGGGTCTTGAGATGCGGCGGACGGCAGACATAAGATCCAGTCAGATTCTGTGCATGAGCACATTGGCCTTCGCCGCGTGCTTTGCCGTCTGGACAATCTTCTCGATCATTGGCATCGCCATCAAAGGGGAGCTCGACCTCAACGAAACAAAATTCGGCCTGCTGATCGCAACCCCGATCTTGACCGGGTCGCTCTTCCGCATGCCGCTCGGCATGTGGTCCGATCGCCATGGCGGGCGCCTGGTATTCGTGACGGTGATGCTCGCCTCGGCGATTGCCGCCTCCCTGCTCCCGATTGCCCACACGTACCCCTTGCTGCTGTTAGCCGGGCTTGGCGTGGGCATGGCGGGCAGCAGTTTTGCGGTCGGGGTATCCTATGTCTCGCGGTGGTATCCAAAAGAGAAGCAAGGCACCGCGCTCGGCATCTTTGGCGTGGGTAATGTGGGCGCCGCGGCCACCACGTTCCTCGCGCCGTTTGTGATGGCCGCTTTCGGCTGGCCGGCGGTCGCTCGGGTTTGGGCGGCGGCGCTGGCGGTGATGGCCCTCATTTTCTGGTTCACGACGGCCGACGATCCGGTGCAAGGCGCGCGCCGCGCCCAAGGGCTCCCGGCAGTGACGCTCCGCCAGCAGCTCGCACCCCTTGCCAATGTCCAGGTCTGGCGATTTTCGCTCTATTATTTCTTCGTCTTTGGCGGTTTCGTTGCGCTGGCTCTGTGGCTGCCGCGCTTCTACATCGGCGCCTACCATTTGGACGTGAAGACAGCGGGCATATTGGGCGCCGTCTTCTCGATCACGGCTAGCCTGGTTCGCGCCTTTGGCGGCGCGCTGTCCGACCGGATCGGCGCAAGACGGGTGATGTATTGGTGCTTTTGCGGGTGCACGCTGGTCACCTTCATTCTGGCCTGTCCCGCGACCGATTTCGTCATGCATGGCATCCATAACGAACTGAGGTCCAGCTTTGGGCTCGGCGTCGCGCCTTTCGCCACGCTGACCTTCATCCTCGGCGTTTTCATGCCGCTTGGCAGTGCGGCGGTATTTCGCCATATCCCCGTCTATTACCCGAACTACGTCGGCCCCGTGGGTGGCGTCGTCGGCATGATCGGCGGATTGGGCGGTTTTGTGCTGCCCATCGCCTTCGGCCTTCTGAACGATTGGACCGGGCTTTGGACCAGCTGCTTCATCCTGCTGTTCCTCCTCGTCGCCGGAAACCTCCTGTGGATGCATGCCGCCATTCTTCGCATGGAGCGCGGCGCCGCCACCGCGGCGGATCGCCGCCTCGAACAAGGCATTGGGGCGAGGGTAACCACATGAGCGAACCTCTCGTTGTCGTCGGAAACGGCATGGCCGCCACCCGCTTCGTCGACGAAATGATGCAGCGTGCGCTCGGCCGCTACAGCATCATCGTCATCGGAGCCGAGCCGCGCCTCTCCTACAACCGCGTCCTTTTGTCGTCGCTGCTCGCGGGCGATGTCGGCGAGTCCGCGATCGAATTGAAGCCGCGCGGATGGTGGAACAGGCACGGCGTGACGACGCTAGTTGGACAGGCCGTCACCTCGATCGACCGGCGGGGCCGGGTGGTGACACTCGCGAACGGCCAGCGCT
>JBAUNU010000595.1:0-3776 GCA_049579405.1 Methylocella sp. | reverse complement strand
CGATTTCGGCATGGGTCGTTGCCTCGTCGGCATTCCCCTCTTTCCCTTGCTTGTTCGCTTCTTTCAAATGCTCAATCGCAGTTGCTGTGTGAGGATTAGCCTTAGCCTTCTCACTGGCTTCGGCGTGGGTGAGCGCCGCCTCGGCATGAGTAGCTAGGACATCGGCATGTCCCTGCTTGCCATGATCAATGGCTTGTTTTGTGTGCTCAATCGCCTGCGAAAGATGTTCTTCAACAGCCAACGAAACCCGCGGCATTAGAATGAAAGCGAGGCCGAGGCCTAATATGGCGACAATGAGTCTACGGGACATGCGCGAATCCTCCATCAGTGGGTTGATAAGCCCGCCTTGCGGCGAGGAACGGTTTCGACAACGCCATAAGCTTAATCTACGGCCCAACCGCCAATCGAAGCCGAGATTTGTTAACGAGCGCAGTCACCAGAAGTTCAAGCTTAGCAACTGAAATTGGGCGCAACATTGCAAGCCGTGAAACTTTTTAAAAAAGGGAATAGCGCCCGGCCACTCCAGCACAATATGGATTCGGGCGAGCAGCCGCTCGCCTTAACCGGAAAACACCCGGCGGCGGCGATCAACATGAATTGATCGTGCCGCGTGGACTCCGGAGGAAGCCCAGTTGTTGCCGGGCGAGACCAATTCGTGTTTAGTGCGGCTGCAACAATCAAATTATGCGGATCGAAGAAGCCGGAGGAAGTGCCTATGAAGGTTTCGATTTTCGCCGTTACGCTGGCGGCCGCCCTCGCGATAGGCCTTGCCTCGCCGGGATCGGCGCATCAGGAGACCGCCGGCGATTTGAAGATCGGGCATCCATGGATTCGCGCGGTAGCGGCGGGCGCTCCCGGCACCTATGCCTGCATCATCGAAATCGAAAACGACGGCGACGAGCCGGAGACTCTCCTCGGCGCGACCGTGGACGGAGCCGGCACCGGCGTCCTTTATCAAATCATCGAAAAAGATGGCAAATTCAGTTCGAGGATCGTCGAACATGGGCTGCTCATCAAGCCGCATGGCAGCGTCGAACTGCCGTCGGACAAGTATCAGTTGAAGTTCGGCAAGATCACCAAGGCCTTGACCGAGGATTCCATGGTCGATGGCACGCTTGTGTTCGAGAAGTGGGGCATATTGTTCAACGTGCCGATCCACTTCATGGTGGAGGCGGACGACACGGCGCCCAAGGAAGAATCTGCTTCCGGGCAGTGACCCCACTCGATGTAAGTTTCGGCCGGGCTGCCTCGCGACGAGCCCTGCGCGCCGGGAGCGGCGCTTGACGGACGGCAACCTGGAAGCAAGGATTATATCCCTCTAGCGCCTTCGCCGATGATAAAATCCGCCTCGGCCCCATCCGGAAAGCGCACCTTCCCGCCGTCGGCCCTGGCTGTCCGAATTCCGGTTCTGCCGTCGGAGCAACCGATGGGAAATGTCCCCTCGCGACCCAAAAATGTGCCGGAGCACGTCGTTTTGCCGTTTGTCATGCTAATACTAGAGCCGCCCGGAGAGAACGTGTACGTCCCTCGGAGGATTTCGCCATGCTGACCGATCAGCGCGACAGGCTCCGTATCGCGCAACCGCCAAGAAAGAAAGCGCAGCCGATGGCCAGAAGAAATGCTGAAACGATGGCATCGCGCTTCATGGCATAAATGGTCTTTTTCGAGAGGACAGCCGGGCTAGCTTATGCGGCGGATAATTTTCGCGAGGCCTATCGCGTACACTTGGCAAAGGCTTCCCCCGGCGACCAGCCCCTATGATCTTTCGGAGAACTCAATTCATCATCCGTTAGCGATGAATCCACGGAAATCTCGCGGCAAGGCGGCGGACCCGCCGGCAGAGGCATCGCCATTGGTCTTCCGGCAGGGGCTAAGGAGCCTTGCCCATCCCTGGCAAAACCATTGCATCGCATATACACTCTTCCGGTTCCAACCAACGCGCGCTAAACAAGCACGGGCCGCCAAACCTCCCGCGCCCCACCACAAGCCGGCGGCCCCGGGCAAATGCGCCGTGTGCGAGGATTCCGCGTGAACAAGATTTTCCCCGATGCACACGCGGCCCTGGCCGGCATTCTAAGGGACGGGATGACCGTCATGTCCGGGGGATTTGGGCTTTGCGGCATCCCGCAAATCCTGATCGCGGCCATTCGCGACCTCAAGGTCAAGGATTTGACCGTGATCTCGAACAACGCGGGCGTCGATGGCGCGGGCCTGGGGCTCCTCCTCGACACCCGGCAAATCCGGAAGATGATCTCGTCTTATGTCGGCGAGAACAAGCTTTTCGAGCGGCAATATCTTTCCGACGAGCTCGAACTCGAATTCAATCCGCAAGGCACCCTGGCGGAGCGAATCCGGGCAGGCGGCGCGGGGATCCCGGCGTTTTTCACAAAAACGGGCGTTGGAACCGTCATTGCCGATGGGAAGGAGCTGCGCGACTTCGACGGCGCGACCTATGTCATGGAGCGCGGACTCGTCGCCGATGTCTCGATTGTCCACGCCTATAAGGGCGACACGGAAGGCAATCTTGTCTATCGCAAGACGGCGCGCAATTTTAATCCGATGATGGCCGCCGCCGGCAAGGTGACGGTCGCGGAGGTCGAGCATCTCGTCGCGGCGGGAGAAATCGATCCCGACGCGATCCATACGCCGGGCATTTTCGTCCAGCGCGTGGTGCATGCGCCAAACGCCGCCAAACCGATCGAACAGCGCACGACCCGTCCGCGCATCGCCGCTTGATTCCGCGCGCCCTTGGGCTTAAGAAACCGGCGCCGATGTGGACGGCGCCCGCTCTCGACCGCTGCCTGCACCTTCGACGGCATCGCCAAAATCCTGGCGGCCCCGGAATATTGGCGAGCCAATATGCTCTTGCTCTCGTCCATGATCCCGGGCATTCATAATTTTCGCCATCGCCGGCATGGCCTTCACGCCCGGGATTCCGTGGCTGGTGCGGCTTCTCTTGCAATAGATGCCCGACGGCAAAGCACAAACGGCAACCGGCGGCCATAGGTTTAGATATTCGCGGGTGTGTCGGCGTCGCGGCGCAGGCGCGCTCAACTAGCGGTCAAGTCTCGCCTTTCTTGCACTTTTCGCGGAACTCCTTGCGGGCCTTGCCGTGCAACTTTTGCTCGTCGGCCTTGGCCGAACATTCCTTGGCCTTGGCGGACATCGGGGCCTTCTTCGCCTTTGGCGCGGCGGGGGCGGCAGGAGCCGCTGGGGTTTCGGGCGGATTCGCCTGCATCTGCGCATAGCCGGCTGCGCTGAAGGAAAGAACAAAAGCGCCGGCAATCATCGAGCGGACAAGGTTTTTCATAAAAGCCATCCTTGGGGATTCTTGTGTTTGCGTGCCAGGCGAGCTTAACCTTCCGCGAAAGTTTATCCAAGCCGGAAATGCCGCGGTCAGGCAAAAAGCCGCAGAATTCACTTTACATATAAAGATATCTGCATATTGTTCTCCGGGACGAACGCTTGCAGGAACCCCGTGCCCGGCCACATCCCTTTCGACGCCATTCTCACGGCCTCGGCGGCGGCCGGCGAAGCCACCCGTTTGCGCCTGCTCGCCCTTCTCGCGGAAGCCGAGCTCACGGTCAGCGAGCTCGTGACGATTCTCGGCCAATCGCAGCCGCGCATCTCGCGCCATTTAAAACTCCTCGTCGAAGCCGGGCTTGTGGAGCGCCATCGCGAGGGCGGCTGGGCTTTTTTTCGCATCGCGCAGGCGGGGGCCGTGGCCGGGTTTGCCCGTGACCTCGTGGCAAAGCTCGCGCCGGACGACGCCCGCG
>JBAUNU010000594.1:0-4043 GCA_049579405.1 Methylocella sp. | reverse complement strand
AGCCAGGCCATGGCGCTTAAAGTGCACTATGGCGTTCGCCTGCGTACTTCCGGGACCGTCGGGCGAAGATTCCCATCCGGGTGTGGATCAGGCCATACCGACATCCGTCGTTATGCGGCGGAGTCAACAACGGAGATGTGAGCGCCACCGCGGTTTCGCTCTGCAGATTGCAGCAGGCGCTGAAGCGCAATCCGCACGCTGGCGATCTCTTTATGTTCCGTGGGCGCCCGGGCAACCTCGTTTTAGATTGATGCTGGTCACGCTCTTTCGAGGCGACGCGGTTGATGAAGCGCGCAGGCCTGACTGCTGGTTAGTCATCGAGGCGGAGATCGATCACGCTGGCCCAGGCCCGAGGGTCGCTTCGCGCGGCGACCGAATGGGACGGAGGTTGATCTTTGGTTCTTACCGAATTGATGCAGCGCAGCAAGGGTCCTCATCGCACGTCCTCGCTGCAACCTGTGAACTCGATTTTAATAATATTTGTTGTGAGCTTGGGGGCGTCGGTCCAACGTATCGACCACGATATATCGAACGGCTATAGTGCAATCAATTTAACGCTCACGATTAAGAGATCGTGCGCATGTTGCGTAGGAGTCCTCATGGCCCCGCGAGCCTACTGGAAAGGCTACCTGAAACTGTCCCTGGTATCCTGTCCTATTGCCCTCTATCCGGCCTCGTCGAGTTCGGAGCGAGTGTCATTCAATCGCATCAATAAGAAGACCGGCAATCGCCTCAAGCAGCAGAATATTGACGCAGAGACCGGCTCGCCGGTCGATCGCGAGGACATCGGGCGCGGATACGAAATCGGCAAGGGTCAATACTTACAGGTCGAGGACGACGAACTCGAAAAAATCGAGATCGAGAGCAATCATACGATCGAAATCGATAGCTTCGTGCCGCGCCCCGAAATTGATGATCGCTACCCAGTGAGCCCCTACTACATCGCCCCGACCGATCGCGTCGGACAGGAAGCATTTGCCGTCATCCGCGATGCGATCCGCGACAAGGGGATGGTCGGGCTTGGCCGTGTCGTTCTGACCCGTCGCGAGCATGTCGTGATGCTTGAAGCGTTCGACAAGGGTCTGCTGGCGACGACCTTGCGCTATGCCTACGAGGTTCGAGATCAAGGCGCCTACTTCGAGGACATCCCGGAACTCAAGTTGCCGGCCGAAATGATCAAACTCGCCAGCCATATCATCGACTCCAAGGCGGGCCATTTCGATCCGAAGAAATTCGAGGATCATTACGAGACCGCGCTCACCGAACTGTTGAGGAAGAAACGGGAAGGCCGTGCGATCGAACCCGTCCGGGAGGAAGGTCCCGCTCCTCGACGCGTGATCAATCTCATGGACGCGCTGCGCGCAAGCATCGGCGCCGAGAAAGAAAAGAAGCCGGCGGCGACCAGCACTAAAACTCGGGCCGGGGCCGGCGCTGCTGCCAAGAGGAAGACCGGACGCTGACGCAGAACGTCGAACCCGACAGCATGGCGCTCGGAGGCACTGTCGCCTTCACCGGCCGGCTTGCGTCGATGAGGCGGGCCGACGCTTTCGCGCTCGTGCGTACGCACGGCGGCAAACCGCGCGAGGGCGTGACGAAACGCACCGATGTGCTCATCGTCGGCGAATTCGGTTGGCCCCTTCTCGATGATGGCCGGCCATCGAACAGCCTCGCCCGGGCGAAATCCTACCGCGTTCTGATCGCCAGCGAGCGACAATTCCTTCAGTGGCTCGGAAAGAGTGCCCCCGAAGAGCAGGCCAAGACCTACTCCGCGGACCAGCTTGCTTCGTTGAGCAAGTTGCCGAAGGAGATTGTCGACCAGCTCTCCATGTTCGGTCTGATTGAAGCCAGCAACGGCCTTTATGGTTTCCGCGATCTTGCGGCGGCGCGCCAAGTCGCTGGGCTGCTCGCCGCTGGAACGACGCTGTCGGTGATCACGAAGAGCCTTCACGAGATTCGCAAATGGCTTCCCGATGCGGGCCTGTCGAATCTGAAGCTGTTTCCGGAATCCTCCGACCGCATCCTTGTCGAACAGATGGAAGGCCGCACCGACAAGACCGGCCAGTTCGTTCTCGACGTTGACAAGGCTGCTGACAACGCTGCAGTCTTCGAAGAGGCCCAAGCTGCCGAAGAGAGGGGCGATATCGCAACAGCCGAACGTCTCTATCGGCGAGTTATGAAGATCGATCCCGCGGACCCGGCCGCGCCGTTTAACCTCGGCAATGTGCTGCGTTCGAGCGGGCGCAGCCTCGAAGCGGAGGCCGCCTATCGGGTAGCCGTCAGGGCCGATCCGAATTTCGCATCGGCCTGGTACAACCTCGCCGATGTCCTCGATGACCGGCGCCGCATCAACGAGGCGATCGAGTGCCTGGAGAGCGCGCTTGATGCCGATCCCACATATGCTGACGCCATGTTCAATATTGGCCTTTTTCTCCAGCGACTGGAGCGGCACGACGAAGCGGCGGGGTGGTGGCGGCGCTATCTCGTGCTCGATGGTAACTCGCCGTGGGCCGCCCGTGCTAAGCGCGCCTTGAAATATTGCGAAATTCAACTCGCCGGTTCGGCCTCCTGAGCGGGAGCGATCACGCCAGATATGAGCCGAACAAGCAGCTGGTGAGATTTGGGCGGGAAGCGGGATGCGAGTTCGTGGATGTCGCGCCTGAGGAGACTTTCTGAGCGATGGAAACGTCGAGCCTCTTCCAGAAAGACCCATCTGCTCTTACCCTCGTTGCGGGCGATCTCGAGGCTGTTTTCCTGCCCAGATACGGGATGCTCGGTGCCTCACTTCGCCACCGGCACGTAGAGATCTTACGACGCGTGCAAGACCTTGAGGTCGCCGCAGCGAAAGGCAGCACCGCTGGGATCCCGCTTCTTCATCCGTGGGCGAACCGCCTCGCGGGCCCCCGCTATCGCACCGCGGGGCGGGAGGTGGTGCTCGATCCATCGTCGCCACTCCTCCACTTCGACGAGCACGGACTTCCCATGCACGGCGTGCCGTGGTCCCTGCTCGCCTGGGAGCTGACTGAAGCGAAGCAAGACCGCCTCGCGGCCCGGCTCGAGTGGTCCCGCCGGGACCTCCTCGCGGTCTTCCCGTTCCGCCACCGGCTCGAACTGGTGGCCACACTCGGCCCCGACCGCTTGACGCTGGAAACGACGCTTGTCGCCAACCGCGACGGCCCGGTCCCGGTGAGCTTCGGCTTTCACCCCTATTTCGGGCTGCCGGAACTTCCACGCGCGGATTGGCGGCTGCAAGTGCCCGCAATGCGGCGGCTCGTGCTCGACCGGAGCGGGATCCCAACCGGTGAGGAAGAGCACTTCGGCGGGATCAACGCCCGACTTGGCGAACTCGCCTCGACGATGGCTTTGCCCTGCTCGACGAGCGCCCGTCCTTCTCCATCGCGGGGGCCGGCCGCCGGATCATCGTGGAATTGCTGACGGGCTACGCCTACGCGCAGATTTTCGCGCCTAAGGACAAGAACTACGTCGCGCTCGAGCCGATGACCGCACCGACGAACGCGCTCACGAGCGGCCGCGGCCTCCAGCTCGTCAATCCGGGCAGGGCGTTTCGGGCGGCGTTCCGGATTCGCATCGAAACAGCCAAGTGACCATTTCGGGTCGCACCAAGGATCCCTGTCGCTTCCGAAATCTAGATCCGAGCGTACCGATGATGTAGCCCGCCAAGGATCGGATGTGCAACGACGTCTCCGAACCGCTCGATCGGGCGTGTGCAGGACGCAAAATGCGTTCGCACAGCGACGATAGAGCCAAATGAACGGGGCGCGGTCAGCACCGGCACCTACGCCTCGGCGGTGTTGAGGAAGCGGATGAACTCCTGGTGCCGGTGGCGCTGCATGTTGCGGCCAATGACGGTGCCGTCGAGCACATTGAGGGCGGCAAACAGCGTCGTTGTGCCATGGCGTTTGTAGTCGTGGGTCATCGTCCCAGCTCGGCCCTTCTTCATCGGCAGACCGGGCTGGGTGCGGTCGAGCGCCTGGATTTGGCTCTTCTCATCTACCGAGAGGACGACGGCGTGGGCGGGAGGATCG
>JBAUNU010000593.1:0-3375 GCA_049579405.1 Methylocella sp. | reverse complement strand
GACTAATATAGACATCTCTTCTTTGGTGGACACGTGGCTGTTGCTGCGTGACATCGAGCTTGGGGGCGAGCGCGATCGGGCGATGTACGTCCTCAAATCGCGCGGCATGGCTCATTCCAATCAGATTCGGGAGTTTTTGATTACCAGCGATGGCATTGACCTCGTCAACGTGTATACGGGTCCCGAGGGCGTCCTTACCGGCTCGGCCCGGCAATCGCAGGAAGCCCGGGAACGAGCCGAGATGTTGGCGCGCGAGCAGGAGCTTGAACGCAGGCAGCGCGAACGCGAACAGAAGCGGGAGGTGCTCGAGGCGCGCATTATGGCAATGCGCAAGGAATTTGAGATTGAAGGCGAAGAATTGCAACGAGCTATTGGTGAAGAGCTGACCAAGGAAAGCGTGCTTGCTCAAAACCGGAAAGCGATGGCCCTTAGGCGGAAGGCTGATCTGAGCCAAGCTCGTTCCAGCAAAAGATCAGGAGGAAGCGAGTGAAGGAGGCGCGCGCGGCAATCGAACAAAAAACGGAAACTTGGGAGCTGAGATTGTATGTTGCGGGCAAGACTTCGAAATCTATTGCTGCATTCGCTAACCTCAAGAAGCTTTGCGATGAGCATTTACACGGCCGCTACAGCATCGAAGTAATCGACCTTCTGGTACATCCGCAGCTGGCGGCCGGTGATCAAATCATTGCGATTCCGACACTGGTGCGAAAGCTGCCGGAGCCGTTACGCAAGATCGTCGGCGATCTCCGCGATACTGAGCGTACGCTTGTGGGATTGCAGTTGCGGCCGGCAAGCTTGGCGCGAGGCGGTCAGAAAACTGTCCATGGAACGGACGCTTGAATTATCCGTTTCCGGTCGAGGACTGAAAATGACAGGCGAAGATCTCGCAATTCGGCTGGAGGAAGCGGAGGCGACGTTACACGCGATCCGCGAGGCGGCGGTTGATGCTTTCGTCATTGGCGAGGGGGAAGGCAGCCGGGTCTATATGTTGGAGGGAGCGGACCGCCCGTGCAGCATTCTAATCGAGCAACTGCAGCAGGGCGCAGCCGTGTTAGGCGCAGATGGGTCCATCAGCTATTGCAATTCAAGCCTAGCTGAGCTGTTACGAGTACCTCACGAGAAGCTCATTGGTGCGCCATTGCATGGCTATGTCGCGGCTGAGCAAAGGGCCTATTTTCAAACTTTCCTGCATGTGGAGCGAGCTCGGCAAGGCCAAGGTGAAATCAATTTCGAACGGGGTGACGGCACGCGGGTGCCAGTCCGTATTACCGTTAGCGCAATGGCGAGGGACCGCGACGGTGCCGTCGGGTTAACCATAACTGATTTGACCACCCAGAGGCACTATGCAGAACTCATTGCCGCCAATGAAGCACTGCGCGCGAGCGAGGCAAGGCTTAGAGCCGAGGAGGACCACCGAAACCTGCTCATTGGCGAGCTGACTCATCGGGTGAAAAATACTCTCGCGGTCGTGCAATCAATGGCACATCACTCGATGCGCGATACCGGCACTTTCGCTGAGGCCGTGGCAGCATTCGAGGCTCGGCTTTTTGCGCTTTCGTCAGCCCATGATCTACTAATAAGCAGTTCGTGGAGAGGTGCCGAGTTACAAGCTTTGGTCGCCGCAGTGATCTCGCCGTTTCATCGAAGCTCCTCGAAATCGCGGATTAGCATTAAAGGACCGGAAATTTTTATTCATCCTAATGTCGCCATTGCCTTCTCCATGATTCTGCATGAATTGGCCACAAATGCGACGAAATACGGTTCTCTCTCTAGCGCAACGGGCAGCGTGGAGTTAAGCTGGGAAGTCGCGCAAGATAACCAGCAAACATTACAGCTACGCTGGGCGGAGAGCGGCGGCCCGCCCGTAGAGATGCCGCGCAGGAAAGGGTTTGGGTCTCGACTCATAGAGCAAGGCATTGCTCCGAATGTTTCTGGCGCGGTTCGATTGCTTTTTGCGCGAGAAGGCCTCGTATGTACAATCGATGCTCCGCTCGATGCGATCTGCGGAGGAATTTATCAAGATAGGCCCTCCGAACCCTATCGGTTCGCTGAGCCTGCGCGCTCGTAGACAGCTCCAGTTCCCCCGAGCACTCAACACAATTTTGTACGCGACTGGCACTTGCCCCGACAGACTCGTTTGCGGTTTTGCCGCGCCGGGATCGATGTCTCTATCCATGACACGTCCAATCCGGCATACTGGTCCATGGCTGTTCTCCTCGAAGCCCCATCCGCGGATCACCCTTGACAAACAAGACAGTCGCTGAGGAGCGCCCAAAGGGCGCGTCTCGAAGGACGAGGGCGCACGCGAAACTTCGACCCGGGTCTGGTCAGATGCTAAAAACGCTTACCGCCAACACGCTTTTTTATGGCGACAATCTTGCCATTCTGCGCGAGCACGTCGAAGACGAGAGCGTCGATCTCGTCTATCTCGATCCGCCGTTCAATTCCAATGCCAATTACAATCTGCTGTTCAAGGCGCCGGACGGAGAGGGGGTGACCGAAATCAGACTGTCGGCTGAATCAGTTGTAGCAATTCAGCGGCAGCACACGGCTTTTGACCTGGTCAAAGATATCGGGAGTAGATAGCGCCGCGGCGGACTCCGAGAATGTCAGATGGACGCCAAGAGGTAGCGCCAGCTCCTGCGCGGGATCGATCTTGACCGCGAAATTGACGTTTTGCACGATCTGCTTACCTTCTGGTTTGAGCGACGAAACAGCGATTCCGATCACCCGGCCACTGCGGTCGAAGACCGGGCCGCCTGAGTTGCCGGATTGGATCGGCGTCGTCATCTGGAAGCGCGGGCGATTGCCGGAATTGTCCGCCGAAACGCTCCCTTCGGTCAGGGTCTCGGAATTCAGAGCGGAGCGCAACGGGTAGCCGATCAGAATCGCACTCTCGCCTACGCGTAGCCCGCTGGCCAGCGGGCGGAATTCCAAGGGGCTTGTCACTACGCCGGCTTCCTTCAAGATGGCCAAATCGTTGCCCGAGTCCTCGCCGAGCACCTGCAATGGCACATCCCCAGAGCCACCCCGGTCGATGGTAACGCTGGCGCAGCCGTACACTACGTGATGGTTGGTCAGCACCTGGCCGTTCGTGCTGATATAAAAACCGGTGCCCGTGCCGAGCAATATGCCAGGTTCTGGTCCTGTAAGAGGCACGGTCGG
This sequence comes from Methylocella sp., assembly GCA_049579405.1. Classification (GTDB taxonomy): domain Bacteria; phylum Pseudomonadota; class Alphaproteobacteria; order Rhizobiales; family Beijerinckiaceae; genus Methylocapsa. The sequence goes on along the minus strand of JBAUNU010000593.1, from coordinate 210 downwards.
ATCCTTGCAAATGTCGGCTTCGACCCTCTGGACGGTTTCATTGTCGAACACGGCTCCCACATTCCACAGACAATCCGCGCCTTCTGGCAATGGCATCCCCAACCAGTCGCCCGGGGAGACGACTTGGCCCTTTGGGATGCGGTTGTCCCCCGGATCTTTTGTCCCGGAGAGTCACACAAAGATTTGGGTGGCCGGCACGCGATATTGGTT
>JBAUNU010000592.1:0-2581 GCA_049579405.1 Methylocella sp. | reverse complement strand
CCCTCGATCTCTTCGTGACGGCTTGCACGGCAGCGGACGAGCGATTCATTTTTCATTATCTGACCCGGCGGAAACCTCGCTTTTCCTTCAAAGTCCAGCTCGTCGAGAACAGGGGCCGAGACGTCGGCCCAATGCTGACCGCGTTGCCACGGATATGGAAAGATTACGATATCGTCGCGCATCTTCATTCGAAAAAAAGCCTGCACACGGGGTTTGGCGACAAGTGGCGGAAATACATTTTAGAACAGATGCTTGGGAGTCCGGAGCTGGTTGAAGGCGTCATGGATTATTTGGCGGAGAACGAAGACGTTGGCTTCTTTTTTCCAGAAAATCTTCAAGTCATAAAGGAGCACGTTGAGTGGGGGCCGAATGCCCCGCTGATTCATTCGCTTCTCGAGCGCGCCGCTCTGCCCAAAGTCCAGATCCCCAAAATTGCGGAATTTGCCGCCGGCTCAATGGCGTGGTTTCGCACTTCTGCCTTTCGCCGCTTCGTTAGCAGTTTCGCCACTACCGAAGATTTCGATTTGGAAGAAGGACAACTCGACACGACCATTGCTCACGCGATCGAACGTGCGTTTCCGCTTGTCGCCAAAGCACAGGGATTTCGCGCAGTTTGCTACTATCCAAAGCGCCGGCCGCAATTGCCTCCGCTCGATCGGCATCATGCCAGCATACCCGGCCCCCAGCGCGCGGAAAGAGGTTGGATGCGCGATGACCCGCGGGTCGCTGGGCACCCGCGCGTCGCTCTGCAACCTTTCAGCCGCGTCTTCGATGCGCGCAGGCTCGACATTCACTGGGTCATCCCCGATTTCATTCGCGGCGCCGGTGGGCACATGACCATCTTTAGATTTGTGGAATATTTGGAGCGCCTTGGACACCGTCAAACGATTTGGATCCAAAACCCTGGAGATAGCGCGGCCGAAGCAAGAGCCCGCATCCAAAGCTGGTACCGTCCGTTGAAGGGGAATGTTTTTGTCAATTTCCTGCCGGACGATACCCGGCAAATGGCCGGCGACGTGATCATTGCGACGGATTGCTGGACCGTTTATCCGGTTATTTCAACGGCAAATTTCAAGGAACGCTTCTACTTCATCCAAGACTACGAACCCTACTTCCATCCGGCCGGAGAAAATTATCTTGTGGCGGAGCAAACTTATCGAATGGGTCTTTGCGGGCTATGCGCCGGCGACTGGCTCAAGCAAAAAATGCAAGCGTTCGGCATGTGGGTCCGGAAGTGGGACTTGGCGGTCGATCGCGAATTCTACTTTCCGGAAGCAAAGAGGCAGCTCGATTATTCGCGTCTTCCAGAAATCCACATCGCTTTCTACGCGCGGGCCTATACACCGCGGCGGGCAAAACGGCTCGGCATCGCTGCGTTCGAGGAGTTGCAGCGCCGGGGGCTCGGTTTCCGTGTCGTGATGTTCGGCGAAGAGCCGGAGAACAGCGCCCATTCCTTTAATTATGAGGAGAGGGGCATCTTGCCGCCGGAGAAACTCGCGGCGATCTACCGCAAATGCCACATCGGCGTTGTCTTTTCCACAACGAACTACTCGCTGATTCCATTGGAGATGATGGCCTGCGATCTGCCGGTGGTCGAGATTGATAGCGAAAGCACGCGGGCCATTTTTAAGGGTGGCGAGGTGAGCTTCGCAGCGCCCGATCCGGGCAAAATCGCCGATGCCATCGAAGAGCTTACGCGCAGCGTGGGCTTGCTGGCTCGGCAGCAGGAGAAAGCGCGCAAGTTCGTGTCGGGTCTCAATTGGGAAAATAGCGTCCGCGCGGTTGAAACTGCGATCCTTGATCGCTTGGGCGAACGTGGCTTTCAGGCGATTGAACCGGAGCGAATCTGCGCCCCGGCGCTCCATCGCAAGCCACATGCCTCGGTCTTCATCCCGGCCTTCAATACCGGACCACAGTTCAAAGCGGTGCTAGAACGGCTGGCCGGACAGGATACGCCGTTCAAATACGATATTCTCGTGATCGACAGCGGCTCGTCTGACCACACACTCGATGTCATCAAATCGTTTAAGGCGAAGAATGTTCGGTTGCAGCAGATCGCGAACAAAGAGTTCCAACATGGGCGCACCCGTAATTTGGGGATTGCCTCGACCGAAGGGGACTATGTGGCCATCCTCACTCAGGACGCGTTGCCATCCGATCGGCATTGGCTCGCGCGGCTCGTTGGCGGCTTTGCTGTGTCGCCGCGCATCGGAGGAGTGATAGGAAGGCACAAGGCTTATCCAGAGCATGGCCCGTTTATTGCCAGGGACCTCAACGCCATGTTCGATCGGTTAGCGGATTTCGGCGCGTTATATTCCTTGGAGCAAGGTCTTCCATCCTTCATTTATCCGGCCGGGCTTCACTGGCAAATGACCCTGCAGTTCTATTCCGACAACAACTCGGCCATGGCGCGCTCGGTTTGGAAGGTCCTTCCGTATCCGGAGATTGATTGGGGCGAAGATCAAGTCTGGGCTTGGGAAATGCTGAGGGCGGGCTTTCACAAGGCTTATGTCGATGATGCTTGCGTCTTTCATTCGCATCGATACACTCCGGAGGAGCGCTATAATGTGTCCGTCACGGA
>JBAUNU010000591.1:0-4882 GCA_049579405.1 Methylocella sp. | reverse complement strand
GCCTCCGCCAATGCCAGCCGCGCGCGCGCCGCGGCATCCGCCGCGACAAGCACCCGACGCGGCAAAAATGACAAGGACCCCTCGAGCGCGCTCATATGCCGGTCGGCGACGAAAACCGCGAGGCCGGCTTCCGCGAGAATTGCTTCAACCCGCGAAATCAACACAAGGTCGTTGGTGCGCAGAAGCTCGATCAATCCGCCTCCAGCATCGCAATGGCGCCAAACCCGGCGCGCCGAACGGCATCCCGTCGTGTAACGATTTCGGCCCTTTTATCAATCCCGCGCGGAGCTTGCTTTGGCATTTGTTCCTTGATTGGCCTTTAAAGCAATCTACGGTTTGCCCGCCAGCCCTTTGCGTGGGAAAACACATCCGACGACACCGGCCGCATCGCGCTCCTGGTTGCGAAGCGCCGAGCGGCGCCCTAATAGGAGCGCTAAGCCGCGCCCTAACGAGTGCCGCCGATATTCGGAGTATTTAATCGTGGGCGTTGTCATCCCCCTCGAAGAAAAAATGCAGGAGCCCGGCATCCACGGGCTGCTCGCCTTGGTGGCGCAGGATATGGAACGTGTCAATCAGACGATCCTTTCCCGCGCGGCCTCCGATGTTTCAATGATCCCGGAAGTCGCCAACCATCTGATTTCGTCGGGCGGCAAGCGGCTGCGTCCGATGCTGACCTTGGCGACCGCCGGCCTTTGCGGCTATGCCGGGGCGGGACATATCAAGCTCGCTGCCGCGGTGGAATTTATGCACACCGCCACCCTGCTCCACGACGACGTCGTGGACGAGAGCGACATGCGCCGGGGCAAGCTCGCGGCGCGCATGCTGTGGGGTAACGAGGCGAGCGTTCTCGTCGGCGACTTCCTCCTCGGCCAGGCTTTCAAAATGATGGTCGAGGTGGGCTCGCTCCCCTGCCTCGATACGCTCTCGTCCGCGGCCGCCGTCATCGCCGAAGGCGAAGTCATGCAGCTTTCCGCCGCCAAGGATACCGCGACGAGCGAGGACGATTACCTCGCGGTGATCCGTGCCAAGACCGCCGCATTGTTCGGCGCCGCGTCGGAAGTCGGCGCCCGGCTCGGAGGGCGGCGGAAGCCAGAGATCGCGGCTTGCCGCGGCTACGGCCTGAACTTCGGTATCGCGTTCCAGCTCATCGACGACGCGCTTGATTACGGCGGAACATCGGCGAAACTCGGCAAGAATATCGGCGACGATTTCCGGGAAGGGAAGATAACCTTGCCGGTCGTTCTATCGTTCCGGCGGGGTTCGCAAAAGGAACGGGAGTTCTGGCGCCGCACCCTGGAGCAAGGCCAAATCGGCGAGGGCGACCTCGAGACCGCGATCGCGACCATGCACAAGCACCGCGCGCTCGCGGACACCATCGAGCGTGCCCGCCATTATGGCGCGATGGCGCGCGACGCCCTGGAGCTGTTTCCTGCCTCGGCGTGGAAATTCGCCCTAAGCGACGTCATCGATTTCTGCGTCAACCGCGCCTATTGATCGTCCGCGGCACCTTCGCCGATGGCGAGCCGGTCCTTTCTTGATCGCTGCAACCGCGCCATCGGGCCCGTCGATCCGCCCCATTTTGGCACGCTCCTAGCCTGCCCCTAGTAACCTGTTCTCAAGCTTACCCGGCAATAAACATCGCGGGCAGGCGGCACGCGCCAAGCCCTGGGATGAGCTTGAGACGCGCATGGGTTATTCGCGGACCGGTTGGGCGACGGGCGCCATTGCGCCATGGTGCCTTGGGATGGCGCTTGCCTTCTCGATGAGCGCGGATGCCGGCCAGGAAGCCGCGTCCCGCGCGTCTTTCGCGCCTCTGCCTTTGCGCGCGCCGGCGCCGCCAGCCATGTTGGTCCCGCCACAACCGCCGGCGTCTGGGCTCGATTTCGGCAAATTCCCCGGCGAGGCACGAAAGGTCTTGCGGCAGGCGAATCTGTCGCTCGGAGGCGGCGAAGAATTCAAGCGTCTGCCCGATGAAATCGAACCGCGCGCCGAATTGAAAATCAATGCCCGGCGGTTTCCAGAGGTCGACCGCAGCAACAAGGGAGATCCTTGGGCCGGTCTACGGCCGGCATTCGACACCTGACTTCGCGATTCCCAAGGCCTCGCCTCCCAAGGCCTCGCCAAATTCCGCCGACAGCCTGATTTTCGTTCATGACGAAACGGGGCCGGCGGCCACCTTCGCGGTCCAGGACGACGAAGCATCCGGCCCCGACAGCGGCTTCGAGTCATGGCCCGCTGGCGACGGCTCCGGTGACTGCGCGGTCCAGGCCGCGGCGTCGCCGGGCCGGGACGAATCGGCGAGGTCAGATCCCTGCGCATCGACGAACCCGATGCTTGGCGGCAGGCGGCAAGACCGATGTTTCCGATATCGGCGGCTCCACCCATTTTCACAATTATGTCTGGCCACGCTGGGCCAGAAGACTTGAAAAAATGGACGCGATTGGGCATCATACCTTGCTATAAGCTAAGGCCTGGGCAGAGCTGATCATTCGCGGTTCGCGCCAACCCGTCCGATCGGCCGCCTCGACCGATTTGGATTTGCCAGCCGGGGCAACGCAAAACGGCCATGTTCGTCGCGCGACATCGCGCGATCGCGCCCTTGGCGGCGGGGATATCGCCTCTTGTACGGAAAGCCGGTTATATGCCGATCACGATGAAGTTTTCCCGGAAAGATGACGGGCGGAGAGCTCATGGCCGGCGTTGCCGCAGCCGCGCCTGGCGCGGGTTCGCGGTGCTCCTGCTGCTGGCGTTGACTTTTCCGGCCGGGCTAGCGAGCGCGCAAGCGCGGGCGCGGGAAAATTTGGCCGTAGCAGCCCCCTTCGAGGTCGGCGAAAGCCCGTCCGGCAATTATCTCGCCGCGGTTGTCGCGGGCTCCGAGCGCGATACGGTGGCCGCGGCGACTTTCTTTCGCGAGGCGCTGCGGTCCGATCCGCGCAATCCGAATCTGATCGAGCGCGCGTTCGTCGCGGCAGTCTCGAACGGCAATATTCAAGACGCCTTCGGCCTCGCCGATCGTCTGCTCGCGCACGATCCAAACAATAGCCTGGCGCGCCTCGCCCTAGGCGTTAAGGCGATCAAGGCCAAGCGATTCGCCGCCGCGCGCGCCTATTTCGCGAAGGGCGGCGCCGGCCAGCAGCGCGACATTACCGCGACGCTGATGACCGCTTGGTCCTATGCGGGCGCCGGCGATACGCGCCGCGCGCTGAACCTCGTCGCTAAGGTCCGCGGCGAAAATTTCGGTGTTTTCCGGGATTATCATGCTGCCCTCATCGCCGATGCCGCCAATGATTCGCAAGAAGCCTTGAAGCGAATCAAGGCGGCCTACGCCGCCGACAAGAACACTCTGCGTCTTGTCGATGCCTATGCCCGTTTCATGGTCCGCCACGGCGACCGCGACGAAGCGCTTCGGGCCTATGAGGCCTTCGATCAAATTCTCCCCAACCATCCAATTGTCGCCGCCGCGCGCGCCGACATCAAGGCCGGCAAACCGCTTGAGCCGCTGGTCAAGGACGCCGGGGAAGGCGCGGCTGAAGTGCTCTATGGCCTGGGCGCCGCCGGCAACCAGCAAGGCGACGAACTCGCGGCCATGATCTACCTGAGGCTCGCGCTCTATCTCACCCCGCAAAACAGCCTCGCCATCATGACCTTGGGCGATATCTACGAGCGCCTCAAGCAGAACGAGCAGGCCATCGACGTTTATCAAATGGTGCGCGAAAACGATCCCTTGCGCGCCACGGCTGATATCCAGACCGGCCAGATTCTCGAAGCGCTGGGCCGCCCGGACGAGGCCGCCAAATTTCTCAAGCGGATCGTCGACGAAAACCCAAACAACGAGGATGCCTTGTCCGCGCTTGGCAACCTGCAACGCGCGCACAAACATTACGCCGAGGCGATCGAGACTTACTCGCGTGCCCTCACCGAAACGAGCAAGCCCGAAAAGGCCAAATGGCCGGTTTATTATTTCCGCGGGATTTCCTACGAGCGCGAGAAGCGCTGGCCGGAAGCGGAAGCCGATCTCTTGCAGGCGCTCGCCTTGTTTCCCGATCAGCCCATGGTCTTGAACTATCTTGGCTACAGCTGGGTCGATCAAGGCATGAACCTCGACGAAGCCTTCAACATGCTGCGGCGCGCGGTCGAACTGCGGCCGACCGACGGATATATCGTCGATAGTCTTGGCTGGGCGAATTACAAACTCGGCCGCAACGACGAGGCGGTGAAACAACTCGAACGCGCGATCGACCTCAACCCTTCCGATCCCGTGATCAACGACCATCTGGGCGATGCCTATTGGCGTGCCGGACGCAAGCTCGAGGCGCATTTCCAGTGGAATCATGCGCGCGACCTCGATCCCGAGCCGGAGGATAAGGTCAAAATCCTGCAGAAGATCGAACACGGTCTCGACGAGGAGCCAAATCCGGCCGCGGCGCAAGCCGAACCGAAAAACGGGGGCTGACACGCGCCTCCACGGAACCCCAACGCGCCGCGAAGCGCTGTGCGGGCTATGGCGAGGCGCACGGCCAGGCTCGACTGCCGATGGTTGCTTCCAACGAAGCTTGACCGCGGCATAGGTCTTGCCCCAAACCCTCACCGAACGCGCGCCCGCGAAAATCAATTTGACCCTGCATGTGCTTGGCCGCCGCGCCGACGGCTGGCACACGCTCGAAAGTCTCGTCGCTTTGTCGCGCGGAGGCGACACGCTAAGCCTCACCGAGGGCGAACCGCTCGGGCTTTCCGTCGAGGGCTTGGGCGCGGCCGCCTCGGGCCGCGTGAAGGACAATCTCGTGTTAAGCGCGGCGCGTCATTTCGCGCAACGTTATCCGGGCGCTAGGCTGGGCTCGTTCCGTCTTGTCAAGCGTCTGCCGGTGGCGGCGGGCCTCGGCGG
>JBAUNU010000590.1:0-2502 GCA_049579405.1 Methylocella sp. | reverse complement strand
GCGGCGTGCCGGGCGGGCTAGGCGCGACAAGAGCCTGGATCTCGACGAGCAGCGGCCTTGTTCCCTCCATCCCGGCGAACACGGCCGCGCCGGGTGCCGTGGCGTCGCGTGACGACAGAAACAACGCGGAAGGGTTCGCGACCTCGGCGAGCCCGCGCCCGGTCATTTCGAAGACGCCAATCTCGCCGGATGGGCCGAAGCGGTTTTTTACCGCGCGGAGGATGCGGAAGTTGCGGCCGCCCTCGCCCTCGAACGAGATCACCGCATCGACCATATGTTCGACGACGCGCGGGCCGGCGATCTGGCCGTCCTTGGTGACATGCCCGACAAGGATCACCGCCGCGCCTGTTGTCTTCGCGAAACGGATCAGCGCTTGCGCCGCGCTGCGTACCTGGCCGACCGTGCCAGGCGTCGAATCGATAAGCTCGGTCCACATCGTCTGAATGGAATCGATAACGACAAGGGAAGGGCGCTTGCCATGGGAGAGCGTCGCGACAATATCCTCCACCCCCGTCTCGGCGGCGAGTTCGACCGGCGCCGCCGCAAGGCCAAGCCGCAGGGCACGCAGGCGGACCTGATCGACCGCCTCCTCGCCGGAAATATAGACGGCGCGCCGCCCCGATGCGGCAAGCGCGGCGCAGGCTTGAATGACCAGCGTCGATTTGCCGATCCCAGGCTCGCCGCCAAGCAAAATAACCGAGCCCGGCACGAAGCCGCCGCCGGTTACGCGGTCGAGCTCGGCGATCCCTGTGGTGATGCGCGGCGCGGCTGGGCGGTCCTCTTCGGACAAATTTGACAGGCCAAATACCCGGCCTTTTCGCGCGTGCGTGCCCCTCGCGCCTATGCCCGAGGATGAGCTTTCCTCGGCGATGGTGTTCCAGCCGCCGCAGGCATCGCAGCGGCCTTGCCAGCGCTGGCTGACCGCGCCGCAATTTTGGCAAACGAAGGAAGCGTGAGGTTGGGCCATTAGCGCCTTAGAATTGCGTTCGAGTGGGTTGAACTATTTTAGCGGTCAGCAAAACGTGTAGTGTCTCAAGTCGGCATCGCGGACCGGATCGTTGGTTCTCGAAGGTAGAGCTCATCAAGTAACGCCCGAAAGAAGGTCGTTCCCTTCGCGTCCATATCGACGGCGGCCGATATGCGCTGCCCTGGCAACCGGGCACTATGTAATCCGGATGAGCCAAGCACCCTCGATCAAACCTTGATTCCAGAGAGGTGCCTTCCCGATGGCTATCTTGCGGAGATTCGACTCGAAATGGTCACTCCACGTACCGCTACCGTCCCGGCGCACGGAATCCTCTTTTTCGTCCATGATGACAACATAACCAATGACAATTTCCGGCGAAAGTTGCTGCACATTCGCCGCTTCGCCCATGAGGTCGTCGAGGCGATTGGGGACGGTCCCCGCCAAATTCTTCAATATTGACTTCAACGAGATTAGTAACCGCGGCTTGCCAGCGAGGACATACGCAAGATCCCAATCCTTCTGACGACCCAGTCCACGGATTTCCGACTTCGTTCTCCTTGCCGCCACGAACACCCGGCAGGCCTTCGCGATCGAATGCCTCTATGCAGAATTGCGCAAATAGATGAAGCCGTCCAGGGTCCTGCGTCGGGCGTCTAAGAAGATCATCGACCGCATCGGATAAAGAGACCGGCATCAGATTAGGACAGCTTCGCAAGCGCCATACAGACACGGCTGATCCAGTTCTTTCCGGATGCGCTCCTTCGCAAGTTTCAGATATTTTGGCTCGATTTCGTTGCCGATAGAGTTTCGCCCCGCACGGATTGAAGCAATCGCCGTTGAGCCTGTCCCAAGAAATGGATCAAGAACTGTATCTCCGGCGAAGGAGAACATGCGAACAAGCCGTTCGGCTAATTCTACCGGATATGGTGCCGGGTGGCCGTCCCGAGTCGAAGCACCTTTTATATCCGTCCAAAATGAACAGAACCATGCTTGCATTTCGTCCTTTCTGAGCATTGAGAGAGACTTTTGAAGCATGGTTGTCTTCCGGTACTCTCCGCCCTTGCGCATGAAAAGAATATACTCGAGGTCATTCTTTACCACGGCGCCGGGCTGGTACGGCTTTCCGTAAAAGCCCGCGCCATTGCCACGCGCTTCCGTCACCCCATTCGCAATTTTGTGCCAAATAATCGGCGTGAGACAATCCAAGCCAAGACGCCGGCTCCTAACCTGAATGTCGGCGTGCAACGGCATCACGCGATGCCGACCATCCCGCTTGCGAGGAATGCAAACGTCGCCCTCGACGAGAACCCGCGCGCATTCCCGCCATGCCCTGTCCAATTCCTCCAAAAATGCCTCATACTCGATAATTCCGCCAAGTTGACCACCGCGATCCTCGTATTTCTTGAGCGTCCAATAGGGAGGCGAGGTCACCACCAAATGAACGGAATTATCAGGCATCCACGATAGATCGCGGGCGTCCCCTTTATGCAAACGATGTTTCGTCGCGTTAAATGGCGCAGGCCAAGCAGCGTTCC
>JBAUNU010000589.1:0-8967 GCA_049579405.1 Methylocella sp. | reverse complement strand
CTCCAACGCCTTCCATGCTTCATCCGACAGCCAGAATAAACTCCTTGCCATGCCTCTGCCTCCAGCGACTCAAATCATGGCAAAAATATATCATGGAATCAACGCTCTGTATGGGTTCTCAACCTAGCGCACACCACTTCCTCCTCTGTGACGTGAAAAATGTCGCTTGCGGGCATCTTGAAGATTCAAAATTTGCAGTTTAATGCAAGGGGCTAGCCTGCTAACTGAAGATAAGAATTATGTTGCTCCGCCGCGTAGCTCGGTTTTTTGCTTGACTACGTCTGGCTGCTCTAATGAAGAAAACTAGCACATAGCCAGAGAGAATGGGAAATTTGTTGTTGCCCGCAAGGCTCGCGAGGCCAACCGGCGTTGGCCCGCCATGGGCGAAGTCGAGAAGTTCCATCGTATGAAGCACCGGGATCGATATGCCGCTCGCGATCTGAGCGATGCAGCCGATTGCCGGTGGCGACGAGATCGGGCGAGGTTTGCACGATATTCGCGATCTTGCGGTCGCGCAGCCGCAAGGCGTTGCCGAACCTTTTGACGCGTTCCCTCTGCTCGAGAGCTCCTTTGAGGACATACAATATCCCTGTGGCTATGAGAGCGGAAACCGTCGCCAGGAATGACCCGATCCTCATTGTTGACCCGCATGCTTCATAAACATGCGCCGGATCCCGATAGTTCGCAAAGGAAAAAGTGCGATTTAGTAGTCACCGCTTCCGACCAAAGGGTGGATGCCGTCGTCCCCGCTGCGACTGTGACGATGACGGATGCTGTCCCCCCTGCGACTGTGACGATAAACGTGCGGTCGATTGCGCGTCACCACTTGGACTAGTGGGTCCGGTTTGGACACCGAAACGGAATTGGGGCTGACCGTTGGCAGAGCGGACGCCGCAGACACACCGACTGCGCAGACGAAGATCGCGGCAAGAACGTAACGCATTTGGTCACCCCTTCGTTAGCCTAAGCTCCATGCGCGCTCAACGTACCGGGAAGCGGCCTTCGGCGGCGGCGCGCGCGACGTTCTTGCCGTTCTTGTCTAAAGCCTCGATTGTCCAGACGTAGCGATGAATCGCGCCAGCCGGCGGGCAAGGCCCTATGTAATCGATAGCACCCTCCGGCACGTGTCCGCTGCCGTTGTAAGGAATGGTGCTGCCGCCGTGCCGAAAGTTTGGCGCGTCCTTATCGTTCATCATGAAGCGCAGGCTTTCTGTTTCCTTTGGTGCATCGTGGATCGTGAAGGCAGGCGAAGTTCTACCGCAAGCTTTGATCCCCGACCATGAGAAGCGTGCACTGAAACCCGACGCTTCGTGCATTGAAGTGAACACAAGCACGGCAGCGAACCCAAGGGCCTGAGGCAACTGGCGCATATTCGACCTTTTTCCACTGGAGTTGGATAGCTGCTATTGAAGATTGTCGCGTTGGTCAAGAAGAGTGGCAGAGCGGAGATGACGTTCAGCTCGCAAGGCTCGCGAGGCCATCTGGCGTTGGACCGCCAAGGAAGTCGAGAAGTTCGATCGTATGGAGCACCGGGATCGAAGTGCCGCTCGCGATCTGGGCGATGCAGCCGATGTTGCCGGTGGCGACGAGGTCGGGCGAGGTCTGCACGATATTCGCGATCTTGCGGTCGCGTAGCCGCGCCTCCTTCGCCCGCCTTTCATCTCATCCAAAGGCCAGCGCGAGTGATGCGGGCGTCTTTCCAAGAAGGGCAAATGCGGATTGGGCTTGTTTGCGCTGCGTTGCAGCGTATAATTTACCGCATGGCAGCAATACACCATGGAGGTTGGCATGGCGCATCCGGCTCGCACGGCCTTGGTCCTGCAAGGAGGCGGCGCGCTTGGCGCCTACGAGCTAGGGGCGGCGCGGCGGTTGTACAGGGAGGATGCTTTCGCGCCCGATGTGATTGCCGGGGTCTCGATCGGCGCGATTACCGCAGTCCTCCTGGCACGGCCGGCCGCGGGTCTGAAGCCGCTCGAGGCGTTGGAGGCGTTCTGGCAAAAAATCACCGTGTCTGGACTGTTTCTCCCGCCGCCTTTCCGGCCCTACGCGTCCGTTCTGGGGAACCCCAATTTCTTCGTCCCGCGGCTTGACTACTACGCCCTGCCGGCCTGGACCAATATTTACGACACCGGGCCGCTCCGCCAGACGCTGGCCCAATTGGTCGACCTCAGGGCTCTTGCGGATCCGGAGGCGGCGCCGGGGCTGCTGGTGAGCGCGACGGATGTGGAGGCGGGAGAGATCGCGTATTTCTACAGCCATGACGAGGGACTGTCCTTGGACCACATCGCCGCGAGCGGCAGCCTGCCGCCGTCGTTCCCCATGACGGTGATCGATGGCAAATCCTATTGGGATGGAGGATTATTCGACAATACGCCGCTCGGCGCCGTGCTCGACAGGCTCGATCGCGCGGCGGGCGCGGACCGGACAATTTATGTCGTCAATTTGTTTCCGAATAAGGCGCCGGTCCCCCGCAACATGCAAGAGGTCACGGCGCGGACCCAAAACCTCCAGTTCGCCAACAAGACCTTGGAAGACGTGAAGATGCTGCGGCGGATCGACGAGGTCGCGGCACTGATGGAGGCACTCGAAAATCTTCCCGAAGGCAATCCGCTCAAGGACGATCCAGCCTATCAAGCCGTGGCGAAGCGCCGCTACGTCCGGGTCCCGCGAATCGTCGCGATCACGCGTCCGGAAGAGGTTTCGGGCTTTGGGGCCAGCGATTTTTCGCCCGAGACAATCGAACAGCGCGCGAACGAAGGCTACAAGCAGACCGAGCTGGCGCTGCAAGCGGCGTAAAGCAACTCCGCTTATCAAGCCGTGGCAAAGCGCCGTTACATCCCTTGGTGTCGCTCGAGCGGGAACCTTATCAGCTCGTCTCCGTTCACATTGTCTGAACCTCGGCAAAACGTTCATTCGGGGCCGGTGCGTTCGCATGACAGGAGATTTTCCATGAAGCTCGTAACAGCAATATCCGTGGCAGCGCTCGTGCTTGGACCCGCCGTCGCGCTCGCACAAGCTCCCGCAAATGGTGCAGGAGACACGCAGGAGGACACCCTAAAGAGTAAGGTCGGAAACGTGATTGAGAAAATGACCGGCAGGTCTCCAGACACGAAAGAAGATGCCGATGCAAAGAGCGGCGCTGCCGCGGCGAACCCAGGCAATACAAACTACCCCGATCGGTCAGCGGTCAAGAGGACCGATAAATAGCGGAATGACTGAAAAAGCGGGTAGCAGCGCTGCAAAGCATGAAAAGGCAGCGCTGCAAGCATGAATAGGCCAGACGGACCATCATCGATGAAAGGGCCGCGCCGAAGCTGGCCGTAAGTGGAGGCATCACAATGGCTGATCTGGTGCCTCATATTGGCCAAGTTCTCCTGATGGCCGCCGGGATGTTCTGGCAAGTAGGCTGGAGCCTGGTGCTGGGCTTTGGTATCTCGGCTATCCTGCAAGCCGTCGTATCGAAAGAGAGCATGACCGCGGCGCTCGGGCGTGACGGAGTGCGCGAGATCGCTCTTGCGACGGCGGCAGGTGCCGCGAGTTCAAGCTGTTCGTATGCCGCGGCCGCGGTTAGCCGCACCCTCTTCAAGAAGGGTGCTGCGCTGATCCCGAGCCTCGCCTTCATGTTCGCATCGACCAACCTGGTGGCCGAGCTCGGCATCATTCTCTATCTTCTGATGGGCTGGCAGTTCATGGCCGGCGAATGGATCGGCGGCGTTGTGCTAGTCGTGATCCTGAGCTGCTTGGTGCGGCTCACTTACCCGAAGAAACTGGTTGAGGAGGCGCGCCATTATCCCGAGGCGAGGAGCGGGCACGAGCACGGCGACATGACGGCCGCAGGCAGCACCGTGTGGGCAAAACTGTCGCGCCGTGAAACCTGGGTGCTCGTCGCCCAGAATTTCGCGATGGACTGGTCCATGCTATGGAGGGATTTGCTGCTTGGGTTCCTGATCGCGGGTGCCCTATCGGTGTTCGTGCCGGACGGCGTCTGGCAAGCCCTCTTCGTTAAGGGCGCAAGCCCCTGGGTCCAGGTGCCGGCGAACGCTCTCCTTGCGCCAATCGTAGCCGTGCTGTCGTTTGTTTGCTCGATAGGGAACGTGCCGATGGCGGCGGTCCTCTGGGGCTCAGGCGTGAGCTTCGGCGGGGCGCTTGCCTTCCTCTACGCCGACCTGATCGTGCTGCCGCTGCTCGACGTTTACCGGCGCTACTACGGGTGGAAGATGGCCGCCTACATCGCCGCCGTGTTCTACGCGACGATGGTAATTGCCGCGCTAATTATGGACGCGGTGTTCTATGCCATCGGCTGGATTCCTCAGAGCCGGCCGGACATGCATGCCGAGATGGTCCGCTTTTCAATGAACTATACGTTCTGGCTCAACATTGCCTTCGGCTTGCTTGCCGTCACGCTGTTCGCAGTCGTCCGCCGCCATCCGATGCAGCACGGGCATGGCGAACATCATGCGCATCAACCGCAAGCGCACCACCACTAAGCAACCCCGAACGTTCTGCTCGCGCCCCTTCGCCTAGACTAAATTGCCATGCAAATCGGATCGACGAGCTGATCGAGCGAACCTTACACCGGGGATGCCTTCCGGCAACGGGCCGGCCAGTCGACGCAGCGCCGCCGTCGCGCTCCTGGAATTGGTCCGAGAAATACAAGGGACCGCTGACTGATGCCCGCGCGCAGCTTTACGAAGCAGCGGCAATTGTGCTGACATGGGGCCTGAGGCTCAAAGGCGCTTCACGTGCGCAACGGTTGCCGTGGCGCGAAACTTGCGTCATCATGCATGCGATGTGGCGGAATGGCCCGCCCTCCGGAGGGCCGCTATCGTCAGGGCGCCGCCAAACCGGCGATTCTCGAGCGCAGCGGCCCTACGCTGCCTTTCCCCATCTTGCAGAACGCTTCAATCCATCGTACCGCCTCAAACGGCGTCACCGCACCCAGGTCTCGAAACAAGTGTTGTCTTCTCGCGGAAGGATGGCCGAGCGGTTTAAGGCAGCGGTCTTGAAAACCGCCGTGGACGCAAGCCCACCGTGGGTTCGAATCCCACTCCTTCCGCCATTTGCTTTTGCAATCTTTTGATTTTGTTTGATTAAAAATCAATGGTCCTCCAAGGTCTTACAATTAGTCTTGCTTTCGGACGGCGCTTGGGGCGGATTTGGGCGTACAGGGGCGGATGATTCGCGTATTTTTCCGCATGTCCTTTTTATAGGCGGAAATTATTCGCGCTGGAGTCTACTTGGCAAGCCTTCTTCCGACGGACAGAGCCGCATTCCCCGGATGACCTACTATTTTTCTGCGCGAGTCCGATGATTCAGGCGCTGCGCCCCCGGCAGGGCGATTTTTTGGGGTTCACCGCCGGCGATCCCGATAACGGTTGCATATTCGGCCATATTCGTCACAACTGGCCGGGAGCAACACGGTAAAACGGATGAAGACTTTGACGGCGAAGGACGCCACGTACGGCTCCGTCGGCTGATCGACCCGCACCGAGCCGATAACCGGCCGCATGTGAGTTCGAGCGCGGTGATGACCTCCGCGACGCCAGTCCATTGTCGCATCCGCGGAAGCTCCTGCCCAGAGATGAGGGGGAAGACCGGCCATGAATCGTAGTACCGTCACTGGCGGGGTGACATGAACGCGAATGAACTGAAGCTAGGCATTATCGTCCTGGGGCCGGTGCTTCCTGAGCCCATCGAGGTGCTCGTCGTCACGCCGCTCGGTGACGTGATCAAAATCATTGGCGCGGGCCAGAAGACCGGACAGGTCCACCTGCGTGTCCTGCGCCTCGACCAGCTCCAGTTCCTCGATGCGACGCCCGAGCGCGAGCCATTCGACGGCGACCCGGCGCGCTTCCGTCTCGGTGTCGAGGCCGCGCGCCTCGGGCTCGCCTACGAGTACGATCCATACTTCTCGCTCTCCATCTCCCGCGTCGATCCGCTGCCGCACCAACTCGAGGCCGTCTACGACTATTTTATGCGCCTGCCGCGCATCCGGTTTCTCCTCGCCGACGACCCGGTGCGGGGAAGACCATCATGGCGGGCTTGCTGCTCAAGGAGCTGAAGATCCGCGGCCTTGTGAAGCGCACGCTGATCGTCGCGCCGGCGAACCTCTGCTTTCAGTGGCAGCGCGAGCTGAAGGAAAAGTTCCGCGAGTTCTTCGAGGTGGTCCGCAGCGATGTGCTCCGCGCCAATTACGGCCAGAACCCGTGGCAGGAGAAAAATCAGGTCATCACATCGATCTCCTGGGTGTCGCGCATCGAGGACGCCAAGGAGAGTCTGCTCCGCAGCCGCTGGGACCTCGTGATCGTCGACGAGGCCCACAAGATGGCGGCCTACAGCGCTGACAAGAAGACGCTCGCCTACAAACTCGGTGAGGCGCTGTCGACGATGACCGACCACTATCTCCTGTTGACGGCGACACCGCACAAGGGCGACCCGGAAAACTTTTGCCTCTTCCTCGAACTACTCGACCGCGACATCTACGGCAGCGTGAAAAGCCTCGAGGAGGCGATGCGCCGGCACCACGCGCCCTTCTATCTTCGCCGCACGAAGGAGGCGCTGGTTTCGTTTCCCGATCCCGAGACTGGCGAGGTGAAGAAGCTCTTCACAAAGCGCGAGGTCCGCACGGCCTCTTTCGAGCTGGACGGCGACGAGTACGATTTCTACGACGCGCTCACCCGGTACATCGAGGACCAGTCCATCAAGGCTTCCGAGGACGACAGCGCCCGCGGCCGCGCGCTCCCTTTCACAATGGCGATGCTCCAGCGTCGCTTCGCATCCAGTATCTACGCCGTGCGCCGCAGCCTCGAGCGCATGCGGGACAAGCGGCAAAGATTCTCGCCGACCCGGAGAAGTACCGGAAGGAGCAGATCGAGGATCGCCTGCCCGATGACTTCGACGAGCTGCCCGAAGACGAGCAGATGGAGATCGAGGCGAGGCTCGAAGGGGTTGTGGCCTCCGTCGACCCTACGGCGCTCCGCGAGGAGATTCAGCGGCTCGGGAAGCTGATCGATCAGGCGCGCGCCCTCGAGGGACGCGAAATCGAATCGAAGCTCGTGAAGTTGAGGAAGGTCCTTTCAAACAACAACGTATTCAACGACCCGAAGATGAAGCTGCTCATCTTCACTGAGCACAAGGACACGCTCGACTACCTCGCTGGGGACGGCAAAGACGGACGCCTAATCGGTAAGCTACGACAGTGGAATCTAAAGACTACGCAGATTCATGGCGGCATGAAGATCGGTGACCGCGACACTCCTGGCACGCGTATCTACGCCGAGCGCGAGTTCCGCGACGATGCCCAGGTCCTCGTTGCCACTGAGGCCGCCGGCGAGGGAATCAATCTCCAGTTCTGCTGGTTCATGGTCAACTATGATATCCCTTGGAACCCGGTGCGCCTTGAGCAGCGCACGGGCCGCATACACCGCTACGGCCAGGAGCACGACTGCCTCATTTTCAACTTCGTCGCGGTGAACACGCGCGAAGGCCGCGTCCTTGCGAAGCTCCTCGAACGGCTCCTAGAGATCCGCACCGAACTGGGCACCGACCAAGTTTTCGACGTGGTCGGCGAGGTCTTCCCCGCGAACTTGCTGGAAAAGCTCTTCCGCGAGATGTACGTGCGCCGGATGGACCTGAGCAACATCGAGGCGCGGATCGTGCGCGACGTCGATCCAGAACGCTTCCGCAAGATCACCTCCTCGACGCTGGAGGGCCTGGCGAAACGCGAACTGAACCTCGGTGCGCTCCTCGGGAAGTCGGCAGAGGCGCGCGAGCGTCGCCTGATCCCCGAAGTGATCGAGGACTTCTTCATCGCCGCAGGCCCCGTCGCCGGCGTCCACCCGAAACCAGTCCAGAAAGACGGACACGTTTTCCGCATCGGGAAGATACCGCGCATGCTTCAGCCGATAGGCGAACGCCTCGAGCCGCGCTTCGGCCGACTTGGCCGCGAGTACCAGAAGATCGTCTTCGATAAGGCACTCCTTCCGACCGACCCGACGCTGGAGTGGGTGACGCCCGGGCACCCGCTGTTCGAGGCCGTGCGCGACGATGTTGCCGAGCGAGTCCGCGATGACCTCAAGCGCGGCGCCGTCTTCTACGACCTCCAGGCCAAGGCACCCGTGCGACTCGACGCCTTCGGCGCGTCGGTGAAGGACGGCCGCGGCAACACGGTGAACCGGCGCCTTTTTATCGTCCAGGCCGAGTCATCCGGCGCGCTCACGATCCGTCAGCCCACCTACCTCGCCGAGCTGGCATTCGCTCCCGTCGGCACACCAGTCCCGAGCGACAGCCGCACACCCGACCGCCCATGCGTGGAGCAAGCCCTCGTCGAGAAGGCGCTCAATCCGTTCCTTGAGGAGATCGCCACCCAACGTGCGCGCGAGGTGGAGACCATCGCACGGCAACTCGAGATCTCCCTAGGCGAGCTGATCCATCGCGCCAATATGTCGCTCGCCGAGCTGGCGAACCGCCGCATTGAGGGGGAGAACATCCCCGGCCTCGAAGGCAACATCGCCCAGGCGGAGGCGCACCTCGACGAACTGAACAACCGCCTCGAAGGACGGCGCGCCGAACTGGCTATGGAGCGCCATCTCGCCATCGGCGACATCGAGCACATCGGCTGCTCCTGGGTGCTGCTGCACCCCCAGCGTACATCTCCAAGCATCGCGCCCATGGTTCGCGATGAGGAGATCGAGTGGATTGCTGTCCAGGAGGCGATCCGGCATGAGACCGAGCGCATGTACGCGGCGGTGCAATAGTAGGCCACGGAGCGGCAGCATAACGCGGTCGCGCGTGGCGGAATAAAACCCGGCCACTTTTGGGGCTGACCATTTCCGAACATAGATTTCGGAGGGCGGCCGGGGATGTTTGCGGTGGAGATTTATGCGGCGGTTCGACGGTTTGTATTTGTCGAGGGGAAGAGCCGGCGCGAGGCGGCGCGGGTTTTCGGACTGAGCCGGGATACGATCG
>JBAUNU010000588.1:0-2198 GCA_049579405.1 Methylocella sp. | reverse complement strand
TCATCCCCTCCATAAAGTCCCGATGATCAACGTGATTTGGTGATCCTTATATAGCATGGCAATGCCGATTGGTGAGGGCCTTCCTAACAAAGCGCCGGCTTTTCCTCCGGTTCACCGCCGCAAGCTTGCCGGATAGCGGCATCCACCCTGATGCTCACGCGGCCTTTTTCGCCGCGATGGCGGCGAGCGTGCGCAAAATTTGCCGCGTGCCCTCCAACCTGGCGGCTTTCGTCTCAAAATCGCGGACAAACACGATTTTCATGTCCGGCCGCACCTTGGCTTGCGGGCCTTGTTCCGCGACATAGCGCACAAGGCCCTGCGGGTTGGCGAAGGAATTTTCGCGGAAAGCGATAATGACGCCCTTTGGACCCGCTTCGACCTTTTCGACATGCGCCTGGCGGCACAAAACCTTGATCGCGACCAATTGCATCAATTCCTCGGCTTCTCCAGGCAGCGGCCCAAAACGGTCGATCATCTCCGCGGCAAAACTCTCGATGTCGGCGTCCGACGCGAGCGTCGCGAGGCGGCGGTAGAGGCTAAGCCGCAGATGCAGATCGCCGACATAATCCTCCGGAATAGTCACCGGCGTGCCAAGCGTGATCGAAGGCGACCAAGTCTCTTCGGTGGGTTCCTCGATGCCCGCCCGCAAGGCTTCGACCGCCTCGCGCAGCATCTCTTGATAGAGTTCGTAGCCGACTTCCCTGATATGACCCGACTGTTCGTCGCCGAGCAGATTTCCGGCGCCGCGAATATCGAGATCATGGCTCGCAAGCTCGAATCCGGCGCCGAGCGTGTCGAGCGAATGCAGCAACTTGAGACGCCGTTCGGCTTGCGGCGTCATGGTGCGGCTGGGAGGCACCGTGAACAGGGCATAGGCGCGGATTTTCGCGCGCCCGACGCGGCCACGCAATTGATAAAGCTGGGCGAGACCGAACATGTCGGCGCGATGCACGATGAGCGTATTGGCGGCGGGAATATCGAGGCCGGATTCGACGATCGCGGTCGAAAGCAGCACATCGTATTGGCCGTCGTAGAACGCCGCCATCCTGGCTTCGAGTTCGCTCGCCGCCAACTGGCCATGCGCGACCACGAATTTTACTTCCGGAACATTCCGGCGCAGGAAGGCGCTTGCTTCCTCGATATCGTCGATGCGCGGACAAACATAAAAGCTTTGGCCGCCGCGGTATCTCTCGCGCAGCAGCGCTTCCCGCACGAGCAATTCGTCAAACGGCGATACAAAGGTTCGGACCGCGAGCCGGTCGACCGGCGGCGTCGCGATGATCGAGAGCTCGCGTACGCCAGTGAGGGCAAGCTGAAGGGTGCGCGGGATAGGCGTCGCCGACAAAGTCAGGACATGGACCTCGGCGCGCAGTTCCTTGAGCCGTTCCTTGTGCTTGACGCCGAAATGCTGCTCCTCGTCGACGACGACGAGACCGAGAACCTTGAAGCTCACCCCTTTTCCGAGCACCGCATGGGTGCCGATGACGATATCGATTTCGCCGGACGCGACGCCAAGCTTGGCGGATTTAAGACCGGCGGCGCCAATCATCCGCGACATGTGCGCGATCTTGACCGGCAAATGGGCGAAGCGCGCCGCGAAATTCTTGTAATGCTGACGCGCGAGAAGGGTCGTCGGAACGACCACCGCCACTTGCTTGCCTTCGATCGAGGCCGCGAAGGCCGCGCGCAAGGCAACCTCGGTCTTGCCGAAACCGACGTCGCCGCAGACGAGGCGGTCCATCGGCCGGCCGGAAGCCATGTCGTCCAAAACCGCGTCGATCGCGGCCTGCTGGTCATCGGTTTCCTCATAGGGAAAGCCAGCGCAAAATTCGGCATAAAGATTCTCCGGCGGGACGAGCCTCGGAGCCGCCGTGGTCTGCCGCGCGGCGGCGATCTTGATAAGGTCCGCCGCCATATCGAGAACGCGCTTGCGCATGCGCGCCTTGCGTTTCTGCCATCCAACGCCGCCCAATCTGTCGAGTTCGACGTCTGTCTCCTCCGAGCCATAGCGCGACAAAAGCTCGAGATTTTCGACGGGCAGAAAAAGCTTGGCACCCTCGGCATAATGCAGCTCGAGGCAATCATGCGGCGCGCCCGCGGCTTCGATCGCCTTCAAACCAGCGAAACGCGCGATCCCATGATCCACATGGACGACAAGGTCGCCCGCGGTGAGCGCACCCGCTTCGGTCAAGAAATCC
>JBAUNU010000587.1:0-3695 GCA_049579405.1 Methylocella sp. | reverse complement strand
TCGCCGAGGCCTTCGATATCGAAGGCATTGCGCGAGGCGAAATGTTTCAACCGCTCGACCGCCTGCGCCGTGCAGACAAGACCGCCAGTGCAGCGGCGCACGGCCTCCGCCTCTCCGGTCTTGGGGTCGATCTCCCGAACCGCCGCCGAGCCGCAAATGGGGCAGATTTCAGGAAAGACATATTTTGCCAATTTTTCGTGCTTGTCTTTGTCGTGCTTGTCGAGGATCCTCGGTCCCAGAACCTGCGGAATAACGTCGCCCGCGCGCTGAACCGTCACGGTGTCGCCGATGCGAATATCCTTGCGGGCGATCTCGTCCTCGTTATGCAGCGTCGCGTTGGCGACGACGACGCCGCCGACGGTCACCGGATCGAGCTTGGCAAGCGGCGTCAGGGCGCCGGTGCGCCCGACGTTGATTTCGATGCCGCGCAACACGGTTGTCGCCTTTTCGGCGGGGAACTTATGCGCCACCGCCCAGCGCGGCGAGCGCGACACAAAGCCGAGGCGGTTTTGCAGCGCGAGGCTATCGACCTTATAGACCACGCCGTCGATGTCGTAGCCGAGCCGCGCGCGCATTTGTTCAATCCGCCGGTAATGGGTGATGAGGTCGTCGGCCCGATGGCAGATCTCCATCAGCGGATTGACCGGCAGCCCAAAATCCTTGAACGCCGCGATCATGCCCATTTGCGTCGAGGCGGGCAAGGCGCTCGCCTCGCCCCAGGCGTAGGCGAAGAAATGCAGAGGCCGCCCGGCGGTGATGGCGGGATCGAGCTGGCGCAGCGAGCCCGCCGCCGCATTGCGCGGATTGGCAAACCGCGTCTTACCCGCTTCCGTTTGCCGCGCGTTCAACGCCGCGAAATCCACGTGCGTCATATAGACTTCGCCGCGCACTTCAAGAATTTCCGGCGGCGCGCCAGCGAGAACCCTTGGAATTTCACCAATGGTGCGCACATTGGCGGTGACGTCCTCGCCCTCAAAACCGTCGCCGCGCGTGGCCGCTTCCACAAGTTCACCTTTGACGTAGCGCAGCGAGCATGAGAGTCCGTCGATCTTTGGTTCCGCCGCGATGGCGAGCGGCGCCTCGGGGCCAAACCCGAGGAACCGGCGCACGCGCGTCACAAAATCCGCCACCTCCTCGTCACGGAACACATTGCCGAGCGAAAGCATGGGCACGCGATGGCGCACTTTCGCGAATTTTTCCGAAGGCGCGGCGCCAACCTTTTTGGTGAGCGAATCCGGCGTTGCGAGTTCCGGAAAGGCGGCCTCGATCGCTTCGTAGCGCCGCCGCAGCGCGTCGTAATCGGCATCCGAGACCGTGGGCGCGTCCTCGGTGTAATAGCGCCGGTCATGCGCGCCGATTTCTTCCCCCAGGCGGGCATGTTCGCGGCGCGCTTGGGCTTCGCTGAGGCTCTCAATAGGGCCTGGCTTCTTCATCCCGCCAACTTTAGCATGAGCGTCAACGGGCGAGAAGTTCCCCGCCGGACGATCCGCGTTTCAGTCACTGCACATATGGTGGTGAACAGGCCGTATAATGTGCGGCCTATCGCGACCGCCGGAAAACCTTCAAACCGTCGCCTGCAACTCGGCGAGAATCGCATCGCCCATCTGGGAAGTCGAAAGAATTGTCGTCGCGCCGCTCGCGATATCGGCGGTGCGCAGCCCCTTTTCGAGCACGTCCGAAATCGCCTTTTCGATGCGATCCGCAAGCTCGCCAAGGTTGAACGAGTAACGCAGCGCCATGCCGAAAGACCCAATCATCGCGATCGGATTGGCAATGCCCTTGCCCGCGATGTCGGGGGCAGAGCCGTGCACCGGCTCATAAAGGGCCTTGCGTGTTTCGCCCCTTATGTTTTTTTCGCCGAGCGATGCCGAGGGCAGCATGCCAAGCGACCCGGTCAGCATGGCGGCAACGTCGGACAACATGTCGCCGAAAAGATTATCGGTGACGATGACATCGAATTGCTTTGGGCGCCGAACCAACTGCATGCCGAGCGCGTCGGCAAGCTGGTGCTCAAGCTCGACATCCGGATATTCGCGTGCGTGCAGGCTGGTGATGATTTCGTTCCAGAGCACGCCCGATTTCATCACATTGCGTTTGTCGGCGGAGGTCACCTTGTTGCGTCGTTGTCGCGCGAGCTCGAAAGCGATGCGCCCGATCCGCTCGATCTCATAGGTGTCGTAGACCTGCGTGTCGATGCCGCGCTTCTGGCCATTGCCGAGGTCGATGATCTGTTTCGGTTCGCCAAAATAGACGCCGCCGGTCAGTTCGCGAACGATCATGAGATCGAGTCCATCGATGAGTTCGCGCTTCAGTGACGAGGCATCGGCGAGCGCCGGATAACAGATTGCCGGGCGCAGATTGGCAAACAGGTTTAAATCCTTGCGCAGCCGCAGAAGACCCGCCTCGGGTCGGACGTCGTAAGGGACGCCATCCCATTTCGGCCCGCCGACGGCGGCAAGAAGCACGGCGTCCGCGGCGTTCGCGCGCGCCATGTCGGCATCGCTGATCGCGGTGCCATGCGCGTCATAGGCCGCGCCGCCAACAAGGCCTTTTTCGATTTCGAAATGGACGATGCCCGCGCGCGTCAGCCAAGCCGCGATTTTCTCGACTCCGGCCATGACCTCGGGACCGATGCCGTCGCCTGGAAGAACGAAGAGATTGAAGCGAGCCATGTCGATTGTCCCTGCCCCGCAGACGGGGGCGGGAGCGCCAGCAGGGCTCCCGCCGCGCGCAAAGCCGTTTGGAAAACTTAAGCGGCCGCGAGCTGGCGCAACACGTAAGGCAGAATACCGCCGTTGTTGAAATATTCGAGTTCGTCGAGCGTCGCTATGCGGCAGAGCAACGGCACCGTCTCCACCCTGCCCCCGGAATATTTGATTTCGGCCTCCATCGTCTGGCGCGGCCTCAGCGTGCCGCCAAGTCCATGGATGGTCACCTCTTCGTCGCCCTTGAGCCCAAGGGTTTTCCAGCTTATGCCGGGTTCGAAAGTGAGCGGCAGGACGCCCATGCCGACAAGGTTCGAACGGTGAATGCGCTCGAAGGATTCGGCGATGACGGCGCGGACACCCAAAAGCTTGGTGCCTTTGGCCGCCCAGTCGCGCGAGGAGCCATTGCCATATTCGGTGCCGGCGAAGACGACCAGCGGAACGCCCTCCGCCTCATATTTCATTGCCGCGTCAAAAATCGGCATTACCTCGCCGTCCGGCCAATGCTTGGTAAGGCCGCCCTCCGGCACGGCGCCATTGTCCTGCTGCAGGATGAAATTCTTGATCCTGATATTGGCGAAGGTGCCGCGCATCATGATTTCATGGTTGCCCCGGCGCGTGCCATATTGATTGAAATCGGCCTTCGAAATTCGCCGCTCGACGAGATATTGGCCGGCGGGCGAAGCCTCCTTGATCGAGCCCGCGGGCGAAATATGGTCGGTGGTGATCTTATCGCCGAAAAGCGCCAGAATGCGGGCGTTTTCGATATCCTTGACTGGCTCGGGGGCCATTTTTAGCCCGTCGAAATAGGGCGGATTTTGCACATAGGTCGAGCCGGTGTCCCATGTGTAGGTTTCGCCGGCTGCCACCTTCACCTTGCGCCAATGCGAATCGCCATTGAAAACATCGGCGTAACGCGCCTTGAACACCTTCCTGGTCACGAATTCAGCGATAATTCCGGCTATTTCGTCCTGGTCAGGCCAGATGTCC
>JBAUNU010000586.1:0-1560 GCA_049579405.1 Methylocella sp. | reverse complement strand
CCCTCGCCTGCGAGCCGGCTTTCGCCAAGCCAACGCTTGAAGCTGCGCAGGAAAACGCCGCGCGGCTTCTGGCCGATCGCGTGGCGGCCCGCGCGTTCTCGGTGACCCTGCTCGAAGGCGTCACGGGCTCCGGCAAGACGGAGGTTTACTTCGAGGCCGTCGCGGCGGCGCTCGAAGCCGGACGCCAAAGCCTGATCCTCATGCCGGAGATCGCGCTCACCGCGCAATTTCTCGGCCGTTTCGCGGCGCGCTTCGGGGCGCGTCCGGGGGAATGGCATTCAGGCGTCAGCGCGCGGAAGCGGGCGCGGCTGTGGCACGCAGTGGCCCAGGGCGAAGTCAAGGCCGTCATTGGCGCGCGCTCGGCGCTGTTTCTGCCCTTCGCGGATCTCGCGGCGCTCGTCGTCGATGAAGAACACGAGAGCGCCTATAAGCAGGAGGACGGGGTTGCCTACCACGCCCGCGACATGGCCGTGGTGCGCGGCCAAATCGAGCAGTCGGCCATCGTCCTCGTCTCGGCGACGCCGTCCATCGAGAGCCGCGTCAATGCCGCCCAGGGCCGCTATGGCCAAGTCCGGCTCGCCGCCCGTTTCAAGGCAAAGGCGCTACCGGAAATCGCCGCGATCGACCTTCGGATCGCGGCGCCGCGCGGAAAATGGATCGCGCCACGGCTCAATGAGGCTATTTCAAGGGCGCTCGCGCATGGCGAACAAGCGCTCTTGTTTCTCAACCGCCGGGGCTACGCGCCTTTGACCCTCTGCCGCGCATGCGGACATCGGTTTAACTGCCCGAACTGCACCGCCTGGCTTGTCGAACACCGTTTCCGGCGGACGCTGATGTGCCATCATTGCGGCCATACCGAACGAAGGCCCGCGATTTGCCCGGCCTGCGAGGCGGTCGATTCGCTCGCCGCCTGCGGGCCCGGCATCGAGAGATTGGCCGAGGAAGCGGCGACGCTTTTTCCGCGGGCGAGGATTCTCGCCCTCTCCTCGGATTTCCCCGGCGGCACGGAGCGTCTGCGCGAGGAAATCGAGGCGATCTCGCGCGGCGAGTGCGATATCGTCATCGGCACCCAGCTTATCGCGAAGGGGCATAATTTCCCACACCTTTCGCTGGTCGGGGTGATCGATGCGGACATTGGCTTGACGTCGGGCGATCCGCGGGCGGCCGAGCGAACCTTTCAATTGCTGCAGCAAGTAACCGGGCGCGCGGGAAGGTTCGAGACGGCCGGGCGCGCGCTGGTCCAGACCTGGCAGCCCGAGCATCCTGTCATGCGCGCGCTATTGTCCGGCGATTGCGAGCGCTTTTACGCGGAGGAAATAAACCAGCGCCGCCGCGCCGGGCTGCCGCCTTTCGGGCGTCTCGCCGCGCTGATCGTGTCGGCCGGGGACAGCGCTTCGGCCGAGGTTTTTGCACGTGCCCTGGCCCGCGCCGCCTACACGCTGCCATCCTCCGAAGGCTGGACGCTGACCCCGGCCGGCGCATTGCCAGAAGAAAACGAACTGAGCTTGCTCGGGCCCGCCGAGGCGCCGATCGCGGTTATTCGCGGGCGCCACCGTTTCC
>JBAUNU010000585.1:0-8247 GCA_049579405.1 Methylocella sp. | reverse complement strand
ATACCGGCAAGACCGTGTCGATCGCTTACGCGTCCTCCGCGACCCTTGCGAAACAGATCGAGCAGGGCGCCCCGGCGGACATATTTATTTCCGCCGATCTCAAATGGATGGATTATCTCGAAAAGTCTAAGCTCGTCGGCGCCGGAACACGCCGGTATCTGTTTGGCAATAAGCTTGTCCTGATTGAGCCCAGCGACGCCGATGTCAAGCTTGAGATCGCGCAAGGCTTCAATCTCGCGGGCGCCGCGGGAGACGGGAAGATCGCCGTTTGCGCCGTAGACTCATGTCCTGGCGGAATTTACGCCAAGGAGGCTCTCGAATCGCTCGGCGTCTTTGCCAGCGTCGAACCGAAGCTCGCGCAGACCGACAATGTCCGCAGTGCGCTGACCCTCGTCGCGCGCGGTGAAGCGAAATTCGGCATCGTTTATTCGACCGACGCCAAGGCCGATCCCAAGGTGAAAGTCGTTGGCACGTTTCCAGCTTCGAGCCATAGCCCGATCGTCTATCCGGTCGCGCTCGTCGCGGCCTCGGAAAATCCAGACGCCGCATTATTCCTTGCGTATTTGGCGTCCCGGGCGGCGACCAAGATCTTTCTGGAACAGGGCTTCGAAATCTTGTCGAAGTGATCCTCGCCCCATCGCAAAAACCGGTTGTGTCCCCAAGGGTGAGCTTCCGTGGGGCACGATCCATTCCGATGGGACCGGATCGTACCTCACTCCGCTGCATCCGGCGCGTTTGCTGGCTGCGACGGCGCCGGCCGGCCCAGCTCAATGATTGGCGGCTACCAGGTTCCGAAAAAAGGCGACCGGTTCATCTTTAATGAGGCATGTTCGAAAGCGGCAGGCGGATGGTCGCGACGGCAAACGACGCGATGCCTTCCTCGCGCCCGGCAAACCCCAAGCCCTCGGATGTCGTTGCCTTGACCGCGACACGGTCAAGCGGAGTTTCCACGATCTTTGCGATGCTGGCCCGGATGGCGTCGCGGTGCGGCCCCAGTTTCGGTCTTTCGCAGACGAGGGTGGCGTCGATGTGGGCAATGACGCCGCCCCGCGCGCGCACCTTCGCGGATGCGGCGGCAAGGAAAATCCGCGATGCCGCGCCGCGCCAGCGCGGATCGCCCGGCGGAAAATGGCTGCCAATATCGCCATCCGCCAAGGCGCCGAGCAAGGCATCGGTGATCGCATGACTTAAGACATCGGCATCGGAATAGCCGATAAGTCCGTGATCATGCTCTATTTTTATCCCTCCAAGATAGACGTGGCCACCCGGCCCGAACGCATGCACGTCGAAGCCTTGCCCGACCCGGACATCGGCCAGATTGCCCATCAGCCTCGCCTCAGCCGCGGCAAGGTCCTCGCTGGTGGTAACCTTCATGTTCGACGCTTCCCCAGCGAAGACATGGACGCGATGCCCGGCCCACGCCGCGACGGCGGCATCGTCGGTGAGGTCCAAGGCGCCCACCAAGGCCGCCTTTTGATGCGCGGCCAAGATCAGATCGAAACGGAACGCCTGCGGCGTCTGCACCGCCCGCAACCGCGCGCGCGGTGCGGTCGCGATGACCGATCCTTGAGGATCGATCTCTTTAATTGTATCGGTTAGCGCCACGCCGGGGATGGCGGCGCCATGGGTTTTTGCGGCCGCGACAGCGCGCTGAACCAATTTATCACTTACAAACAATCGTGCGGCATCATGGATTAAAACAATTGCGGGGGGGAATTGTTGCACGGAAAGCACCTCCAGGCCAAGGCGGACACTTGCTTGCCGCGTGGTCCCCCCAAACACTGGGCCGGCGAGGCAGGAATCTGCCGCGAAATGAGTTGCGCTGGTGCGATAGAGGTCGAGGTCATCCCTGTGAATAACGGGAAGAACCGTTGCGCCAGGAGCTGCGCGCATGAGCGCGCCCAATGTCCGCGCGAGCAAAGGCTGGCCCGCCAGGCTCCTGTATTGCTTGGGAATCCCTCCTCCCGCCCGCGCGCCCCGGCCGGCCGCCACGACGAGGATCGCCAATTCTGACGCGGCATTCATGAATTCTCGGCTTGCAGCGGTTGCGAAAACAACGACCCTCCTTCATTTCACCCAAGGCGTCAATTTCTTCCCTTTTGATAGGCAATTTACTCGTTGCCGCGTTGCACAAACCGACTATGATATGGGCATGACCGATCTTGCTAATAATTTAGGCAGCGCTGGCGGCGGCGCGCTCGAAATTGGCGGGCTGCACCTCGATGGGCGCGCGTTTCTCGCGCCCATGGCGGGAGTTACCGACCTCGGCATGCGCCGTCTGGCGCGCCGCTTCGGCGCGTCTCTTACAGTCTCGGAAATGGTCGCCGCCGGTCTCTACGCCCGCGGCGATGCCGCCAACCGGCTGAAGGCCGAGGGCGCGGGCGCGGGGTTCCATGTGGTGCAAATCGCCGGCCGCGAACCTTATGTCATGGCCGAAGCCGCGCGCCTTGCGCAGGACTCCGGCGCCGCGATGATCGATATCAACATGGGCTGCCCGGCAAAAAAGGTCACCAGCGGCTACGCTGGATCGCATCTGATGCGCGACCTTGGCCTTGCGGTCTTGCTCATTCGCGCCACGATCGCCGCCGTGCACATACCGGTCACGCTCAAAATGCGGCTCGGCTGGGACGGCGAATCGCTGAATGCTCCGGAGCTCGGGCGGCTGGCTGAAGCGGAGGGGATCGCCATGCTGACCGTGCATGGCCGGACCCGTTGCCAGTTCTACTCGGCTCGAGCGGACTGGACGGCGATCGGCAAGGTGAAACAGGCGGTGTCGATTCCGGTGGCCGCGAATGGCGATTGTGCGAGCCTTGCGGACGCGGTGGCGATATTGGCGCAATCCGGCGCGGACGCGGTGATGATCGGCCGTTCCGCGGTCGGGCGGCCGTGGTTCGTTGGCGATGTCGCCTATTATCTGACGCATGGCAAAGCCCGCGCCGTACCGCCGCTTGCCGAGCGCAAGAGCGCGGCGCTCGAACATTACGAGACACTCCTTGAAATGTTCGGTACCGGGCAGGGCGTGCGCCATGCGCGCAAGCATCTCGCCGCTTATGCCGAGCGGGCGGGCGTCCAAAATGGCACTGCCCTGCGCCAACGTCTGGTCGGGCTCGAGTGCCCGAGAGCGGTCAGATCCACCCTTTGCCAATTATTCGACTCTCCTTCGTTGGCGGAGGCGGCATGAGCAAACCTTTCGCATTGCAAGGATCGCCGCCGGCCGCGACCGCCGCCCCCGGAAGCGGCGCGGAGAGGCTTTTGAATGCGCTGCCGCATCCGGTGGTCGCCGTCCTGCCGGACGGTTCAATAGCTGAAGCCAACTCCGCCGCCGAAGCGTTTTTCGGGATGAGCCGGACTTCCCTTTGGCAACAGAGACTAGCCAATCTCGTCGTGGCCTTCTCGCCGCTCCTGTCGCTCGTCGAGCAGGTGAAGTCTCGTGGCGCGGCGATTAACGAATATCGAGTCGATCTCGACTTGGCAAAACCGGGAGGCGCCCGGCTCGTCGATATTTTCGTGACGCCGCTGCAGGAACCCGCCGGCGGTGTCGTTATCATGTTGCAGGAGCGCTCTCTCTCCGAAAAAATCGACCGGCAGCTCACCCATCGGGGCGCCGGGCGTTCGGTCGCCGCGATGGCGTCCGTGCTCGCGCACGAAATCAAGAACCCGCTGTCTGGTATCAGAGGGGCCGCGCAACTTCTCGAAGCCGAAGCTACCGACCCCGATCGCACCCTGACCAGGCTGATTTGCGAGGAGACCGACCGGATCGTGAAACTTGTCGACCGGATGAGCGCATTTTCGGAGGGGCGGCCCGCGGGGCGCGAAAAAGTCAATATCCATGCCGTGCTCGACCACGTCAAGAAGGTGTCCCAGGCTGGGTTCGGGCGCCATATCCGCTTTCACGAAAACTACGATCCCTCGCTTCCCGCGGTTCTTGGCAATAAGGATCAGCTCATTCAGATCTTCCTGAATCTGGTCAAAAACGCCGCCGAAGCGATCGGCGAGTCGCGCAGCGACGGCACCATCGAATTAACCACCGCCTTCCGGCCCGGCGTGCGCCTGCAACTTCCCGGCGCGAAGGCCCCGGTGAGCCTGCCGCTGGAATTTTGCGTGCGCGACAATGGCTCGGGCGTGGCGCCGGAATTGTTGCCCTATCTGTACGATCCCTTCGTCACCACGAAAGCGGCCGGAACTGGCCTGGGGCTTGCTTTGGTTGCCAAGATTGTTGGCGATCACGGGGGTACCATAGAATGCGAATCCTTGCCCCGCCGCACGACGTTCCGGGTTCTCATGCCGATGTATGCGCCGGCCGGGGCTTGAAGCGCGGCTAAGGCTAGCCGGAGCTAAGAAAACCAAGCAAGACTTTACATTCCGGCAAAGTGCGAGCTCCGCCCGCGGGAAGTTGTAGGTTGATGGTCACCGGGAATATCCTCATCGCCGACGACGATGGCGCCATTCGGACGGTCCTCAGCCAGGCCTTATCACGCGCGGGCTACGACGTGCGCACGACCGGGAACGCGGCCACGCTTTGGCGATGGGTTCAGTCGGGCGAAGGCGATCTCGTCATCACCGATGTCGTCATGCCCGATGAAAATGCCTTCGAGTTTCTGCCCAAGATGAAAAAATTGCGGCCGAATCTGCCGGTCATCGTGATGAGCTCGCAGAATACATTCATGACCGCGATCAAGGCGTCCGAGCGCGGCGCCTATGATTATTTGCCGAAGCCTTTCGACTTGCGGGAATTGGTTTCGATCGTCGGGCGTGCGATGAGCGAGCCAAAAAACCGGGTCCGCGCCGCGCCCAATGTGGATCTGGAGGGCATGCCTCTCGTGGGACGCTCCCCCGCCATGCAGGAAATCTACCGTGCCTTGGCGCGCCTGATGCAGACCGACCTCACCGTCATGATCACCGGCGAATCCGGCACCGGCAAGGAGCTTGTCGCGCGCGCGCTGCATGACTACGGCAAACGCAAGAAAGGCCCGTTCGTCGCCATCAACATGGCGGCAATTCCCCGCGATCTCATCGAGAGCGAATTGTTCGGCCACGAAAAAGGGGCGTTCACCGGCGCCAATCAGCGTTCCGCCGGGCGCTTCGAGCAGGCCGAGGGGGGCACCCTCTTTCTCGACGAGATCGGCGACATGCCGATGGAGGCGCAGACCAGGCTCTTGCGCGTGCTGCAACAAGGCGAATATGCCCCGGTTGGCGGCCGCAGCGCCATCAAAACAAACGTCCGCATCATCGCCGCGACCAATAAGGATTTGGGCGGCCTGATCCGCCAAGGCCTCTTCCGCGAGGATCTGTTTTTCCGCTTGAATGTCGTCCCTTTGCGGCTGCCGCCGTTGCGCGAGCGCCTCGAAGATATCGGCGATCTCGCGCAACATTTCTTCGTGCTCGCCGCCGCCGAAGGCTTGCCGCTCAAACGGATCGAACCCGACGCCCTCGAGCGCCTCAAGCGCTATCGTTGGCCAGGCAATATCAGGGAACTCGAAAATCTCGCGCGCCGGCTCGCCGCGCTCTACCCGCAAGAAGCCGTCACCGCGCAACTGGTAGACATGGAGCTTAGCGTCGATGCGCCGGCGAACGCGCCGGGTTATAAGGCGATGCCCAACGCGGGGAACGCGCGCCCGGCAGAGCCCGAGCAACGCCCCACGCTTGCCCGCGCGATGGAGCGGCATCTCTCCGACCTTTTCCAAGCTCATGGTGGAGGCCTGCCGCCTCCCGGACTCTATCACCGGATCTTGCGTGAGATCGAATATCCGATGATTTCCGCGGCGCTCGCCGCGACCCGCGGCAATCAGATCAAGGCCGCCGAGCTTTTGGGGCTGAACCGGAATACCTTGCGCAAGAAGGTGCGCGATCTCGACATTAGGTGGATGCGCGCGCCGCGCTAGGCGATATTGCCCCGGCAAGCCAGCCATCGGCCGTTTGAGTTCCCGAGTCATTTTTCCAAGAGCCGCAACTCGTTAAAACTGATTAGACCATGATCGCTTCAAGTCGCGGCGCATGATCTTATCCAAAAAGTCTGCGTCTTTTTGGGATCATGCTTTGGGCCAAATCCGCCATCGCCATTTCAACGGCAGCATGCGGCGGGAACTCCGCTCACGCGGCGGCCATCACCTTCCGATGCACGAATCCGAAAAGTGGAACGACATGGGAGGTCAAAGTCGACTACGACCGCGGCACCGTCGACTCGTTCCCCGCCGAGATCAGCGGGAGCCAAATCGCCTGGCACGACACTTTGCACGGCGGCTACTACTACCTGGATCGCGCGTCCGGCGCGCTGACCTTCCTGAATGCCTCGAGCACGGGCGGCTATGCTACCCACCATACGTGCCATGCCGACTGAAGGAGGAGAGCCAAAGCGACGCGCGGCGCCGGACGATCGGCCTCTACGCCGTCGCAAGGGATGCGCAGCGATCCAAGGGCAGCGGGGACCGCGGTCGTCTGGTTGCTCGAATTTTAGGCTCGATTGCCTAACTTTTAGGCATCTTCTGCCGCAACGCCAAATCACATCGGTTCGCCATGCTTGCCAGCCGGCGGGCTCCCGGAGCGCGAGGGCGCGTCCCGATCGACTGGAATCAAAATCAAATAGTTGGAGCCTGTTCCGATCGAAAAAGGCTGCGCACCTTTTTCTGGGAGTGGTCTAACGCATGGCGTTTCAGCTGTTGGCGCATCTTTTGCTGGAGCGGTCGATCGGGAGCGTCTGACCAGGGCTTTTGTCAGAATTTCTGCCGCTCGTGACGAGAGTTGCCCGCGAGCGTTGCCGAGATCGCAAAGGCAAAACACCACGCTCCTCGAAATTCAATCGGTAGGAAGCTACCTGACGGAGGAGGAACGACATGCTGCTGCCATCACCAGAGTGGCTGAATTCGGGGAATAACGCCTGGCAGCTCGCGGCTGCAACCTTTGTTGGCTTGCAGAGCATTCCAGGCCTCACCATCCTCTATGGCGGCATCGTCAAGAAGAAATGGGCGATCAATTCCGCTTTCATGTCGATGTACGCCTTTTCGGCGGTGCTGCTGGTCTGGCTGCTGTGGGCCTATAACATGGGCTTCGGCGAGCAGTGGTTCCCATTCGTGGGTAAACCCGGACCGGTGGCGTCGGCGGCATATGAATTGGCTCCGGCGATCGTGCCGGCGGCGGCGTCTGGAATGCCTGATCTCACCTTCCCGATGGCCACGCTGGTCTTCTTCCAGTTCGTGTTCGCCGCGATCACGGTGATCATTCTGGCTGGCTCGGTGCTTGGCCGGATGAACTTCAAGGCGTGGGTGATTTTCTGCCCGGTCTGGATGACTTTCGTCTATACGATCGGTGCGTTCAGCCTGTGGGGCGGCGGCTGGCTTGCGACCCTCGGGGCCGTCGACTTTTCCGGCGGCTATGTGATCCATCTCGCCGCCGGCACCTCGGGCTTCGTGGCGGCCGCGGTGATCGGCCCACGGCTGCAGGCCGACCGGGACAACTCGCCGCCCAACAATCTGCTGGTCGCATTGGCAGGGGCCGGGATCCTGTGGCTGGGCTGGAACGGCTTCAACGGCGGCGATCCCTACTTCGCCAATGCGAATGCGGGCGCGGCCGTGCTCAACACCAATGTTTCGACCGCGACTGCGCTGTTGGTCTGGACACTCATGGACACGACGTTCAACGGCAAGCCTTCGATCGTCGGCGCCATCAACGGCATGATCGCCGGCCTCGTCGGGATCACGCCCGCGGCCGGTTACGTGAACGGCTGGGGCGCCATCATCATCGGCATCTGCGCCGGCATCATTCCCTGGTTGAGCGCGAACAAGCTGCAGACGTCGGCGCTCATGAATAAGGTCGACGACACCCTCAGCGTCTTCTCGACCCACGGCGTGGCAGGACTCATGGGCGGTCTCTTGACCGGCGTGCTGGCCAATCCCGACATGCTTCTCTACATCGGCACCGACAAGGACGCGCCCGGCATCAACGCGACGGGCTGGTACTACGGCAATTTCACGCAGTTCAAGTACCAGGCGATAGCCGCGCTCTTTATCATCGTGCTTAACGCCGTCGTGACCTTCGTCATTCTCAAGATCATCGGGATCTTCGTTCCGCTGCGGATGGACGCGAAATCGCTGGAAATCGGCGATATGGCCGTGCACGGGGAGGAGGCCTAGTACTACAGTTGTAATTTTTTTGAGGAGCGCTTCTACTTATCCGTGATTCGATGGAGGGGTAGATGTCGGTATCGGAATGGTCTGGTGCGTCGCTTCCTTGGTTTGAGGAATTGGCGGGCCT
>JBAUNU010000584.1:0-3750 GCA_049579405.1 Methylocella sp. | reverse complement strand
TCTCTGGCCATCTTCACTACCTTGAAAGCACTCCAAGGCCCGTACTGACCCGGCAGATTGGCGGCGGTCCCATCTTCCGTGAAGCCGAAAACGCGACCGGTGCCCCTGAAAATGTGAACTTGCATGGGCGCTCTCCTGACTGTGCATCGAAACTACAATAGCGGCGGTATGACTCAAATCTTTGAAAATAAGCGCTTCCTTTTCGATCATGTGATTCCACATCATCCGGAAGCGCTATACAGCGGGCTCCGATGTACCTCGCGATCCGATGGATGAGCTATCAGAAGAGGCCAAGTCAAAGCAAGCGTTGGTTTGGGCACGTGCAAGGCGGTTTCGTAGGATAAAAAGTCGCCCGTGAGGATTGCTGATTAAGTGGCTTGATTGGCAGGTCCTGATCGGCAAAGTACGGCCAAGGCCATCCAGAGTTCGGACAACAAAAGACGGAACCAGGCCAAGAGGCGGCGGAAGTTGTAGCCTGCAGCGGCGAGCAAGGCGGTGATCGCATCGCCGGCCTGACCGGCGAGATGGTTGCGGCCCATGCGGTGGCCGGATTTGGCATGGCCAATGAGCGGTTCGATGGCCGCTCTGCGCCGCATCTCGCGTTTTTCAGCACGTGCACGATCCCGCTCAAAATCAATCGGTCGTCTTTGCGGCGAGGCCCCGGCTGGTTTGCCGGTAGATGCGGCGCGATCTTCGCCCATTGCTCATCGCTGAACCAAAACAAATGCGATTCCATCGGTTAGCCCGAATCGGTTGACTAACCTTTTGAATCAGACAGGGTTAATCAGGTCTTAACCCTAGGTGCAGGAAGCTGTCTTAGGGGGGCAATTTCAATGCGGCCGGAAGCCTTGTCGAGTCTGTTTTAGGCCAATGTCGTTCGACTCGCCGCAATAAATGCCCGCATCAGCTCCGCCGTTTTCCGGCGCCCGGCGCGGGCGCCGGGAGAACCAACGGTTCCAGTTGCGGCCCTGGCATCTTAGTTTCGAAGATGACGGTCTGATCAAACGTTGACGAGCGCCAATCCTTGTATTCGACCCATTTTGACGGCACGTGAGCGCAGTCGAGACAGATCACTAGGCATGGCGCGAACGCATCTTGCCGGGCGTATGCCGCGGTTAGGTTCGTTACGTTGAGGTAGCGAAAGGATTTGGCCGGGGCGCTCCCCGCCATTGCCAGGAGCGGATAAACAAAGAACGACGGCGGGTCGCGACGAAACGTCGCGTCAGGACCATCGACAAAGGCGTCGATGCCGATTCTGTCGCATTTCGACTTGCCAACTTCGGTTCCGGCGGCGATATAAGCTGATCTGATTTGTTCGTGTTGGTCCGACAAATACATCTCGTTGCGTGTCAGGCCGAATAGGCAGCCCCCGGTCAGCCCCGGTATCAACGGTCGAAGCCGGTTAGCGAGGGCATAGGGACTAGAGCAAACCAGGAGCGCAAAACCAATTGCTGCCATCGCTCGGCTTGACAAGGAATTGCCGAACGCGATCGCAACGACCGGCGCCATGAGCACGAAGACGGCCAGCTGATGACGGCTCCCCCAAGGCTGCCATTGCAGCATGCCACTGTAAAGCACGAAGGCGGCGGCGACGCCCAGCGTGTAAGCCGGCAGGCCCGCCGGTTGCTTCTTATGTAATAAGACGAGAAGGCCAACCGCGGCGACAATTAAAGCCAGGTGCCATGGATTTCCCGCATAGTCCTCTGTGCGCGACAAATGATTCAATCCAAAGTTAACGCTTTGCCAGACCACGCGGGGGTCATTTGGATCCTCGCCACTCCGGCGGATCAAGCTCGTAACCACGCTGAAAATAGTCTGATTGAGCGACTCGAAGGGAGTTCCCAAATGCAGAGAGATATTGCGGATGACGTTCGCGAAGGTTCCGGCGGCGGAAAAATGTTCGCTCATCCAGTGCAGGCGCGGCCCTGCGTCCGGAAAGGGTAGGCCGAGCGGTGACCCAGTAAGACGATAGCTTCGCACGAACTGCCGTCCGTTTATGGCAAGGGGGACCAGCGCCGCGACCGGCAGGCGCATAACCAGGAGCCGGCGAGCAGCCGGGGGTCCGATCCACCAGCAACCGAGCAACACGAACGGCAAAAAGACATATGCGGTTCCTTTGGTCAGCGCAGCAAGGCCAGCCGCCGCGCTGAAGCCGAACAGATCCAGCCAACTCGGCTGCGCATTCCAACGGAGGACGAAATAGGCCGCGGTTGTCACCCAGAACGCGCCCACATAGGTGTTCATGGCGCCTGAAGCTTCGAGGACGCCTTCAGGTATCGTGGCTGAAATGATTGCCGTGACGATTTGGATGAACCGGCTTGCGCCGAACGTGGCTGCAATCGACGAAACCGCAACCGTCGTGCCAACTAGGCTCGCGAATTCCACAAGGTTGACCAGACGATCGCTACCCCACAAGAGATAGAGGTGCAACATCGCGAACTCGGCCCAGGTCGTGAACAGAACCTGGGAATAGTCGGCGGTCGGAAAAATCTGAACGCTGCGATTGGTCGCCCACAGCACGACCCTCGGCAGGTGGTACGACATCGCGTCCCAAGTATTGGGTGGGGCGAGGAGCGCCGTCAGGCCGACGATGGCAAGCAGAAGCCCAAGGCCGCAAAGAAGGGCTTTTTCGGAATCTTCCAAAGGAGGCGACAACTGGCGAGGCTCTCGTTTCCCGCCGAGCCGCCATGTCAGCCAACAACACGCCAATCCAAAGACAGCCCATCCGGCCGCAAGACCGGTTGACGTCAGAAAATAAAAATAGCTAAGCACCTCGGTGAGCAAAGTCAGGAATATGCCCCACACAATCGCGGCAAGCAGCAACGTGTAGCGCCTGTCCCGGCCGGCCCGCTGTGCTAAAGCAAGAGCGGCGATGAACGCCGCAAGAGGCAGCGTGACTAGCAAAACCAGCGTCCCCCGGACAGCGAGTTCCAAGCGTCAGCTTGGGCATTTTCAACCCTGGACGCAACAAGGAACCGGCCAACCAGGTTTTTCTCCGGTGGCCGCGCGGGGCTAACGACTCGGTGGGCGCAGCCGCTCAACGTTCCGGCTCAGGCGCCGGGGTATCATCGCGGCGCCGGAGCACCACGATGTCCTGGAAATCGTGGATCGCGCCGCGCACGATGTCCTGCAGCTCAAAATACCTCGACCAGTTGCGGGCGATGTAAGCCTCGGAAATGAACGTGACCCCATATTCGTAGCGGCTCGAAGTTAGATGGCCATCCTGACGCAAGAAGCAGAAGCCGGGTCCGGCATCGAACGCCGCGCGTGCCGCGGCGAGACCACCGCCGGGCAAGGCAAGCATCGTGGCGATGATCGAATCGGTCTCGGCCCGCTCCAAGACACGGGTGCCAGAAACGGTCAGGAACAACATCGCTCCAGCACGCGTCACGCGCCGGAGCTCGTCGAGATAGAAAAGTTGGTGCCGCTCGTTCATGTGGGTGAAGACGGAAATGCCGGCCACCGCGTCGAAGGCCGCACCCGCGAACGGCAGCGTCCGGCCAGGCTCCGTCTTCACCGCTTGCACCCAAGGCAGGTTGGCGGCAATCCAAGCGACACTGCCGGCGTCAATATCGGCGCCGACATAACGCCCCTGAAAACCTTTGAACATCCGTGCCAGGCGGCCGGCCCCGGCCCCGAAATCGAGCAGGTCGCGATAGTCGGACAGCGGCTTCCGGCTCGCCGCCGCGAGCGCCCTCACAATCGCGCCGCCGTGTGCCGCGAAGTGCTGGTCGTTGTCGAGACCTGACG
>JBAUNU010000583.1:0-3871 GCA_049579405.1 Methylocella sp. | reverse complement strand
TCCATGACGGTGCCACCGGCGCCGCCACAAGCCGCGCCCGTCCCCTTCAAGGCTAAGCCCCCGGCCTCGGTTCCGCCGTGGTCGAAATAGCCATTCGCGTTTATGTGCAAAAAGGGAAGCGGCGCATAATTTGCCTCCCCAGGCGGGCCGAAATAGGATAAACTCCAAGCCCCATGGCGCGGTTTATCTTCATTACCGGCGGCGTGGTGTCATCGCTTGGCAAGGGACTCGCGGCGGCGGCGCTCGGCGCGCTTCTCCAGGGGCGCGGTTATAGCGTCCGGCTGCGCAAGCTCGACCCCTATCTCAACGTCGATCCTGGGACGATGAGTCCCTACCAGCACGGCGAAGTCTTCGTAACCGAGGACGGCGCGGAAACCGATCTCGATCTTGGCCATTACGAGCGCTTCACCGGCCGGCCCGCGATGCGGGAAGACAATATCACGACCGGCCGGGTCTATCAGGAGATCATCGCCAAGGAACGCCGCGGCGACTACCTCGGCGCGACCGTCCAGGTCATTCCGCATGTCACCAATGCGATCAAGGCTTTCGTGCTCAGCGGCAACGAGGGCGTCGATTTCGTCCTCGTCGAGATCGGCGGCACCGTCGGCGATATCGAAGGCCTCCCCTTTTTTGAGGCGATCCGCCAGCTCGGCAACGAGCTGCCGCGCGGGCACGCGATCTATATTCACCTCACGCTTCTGCCGTTCATTCCAAGCGCGGGCGAACTGAAGACCAAGCCGACCCAGCATTCGGTCAAGGAGCTGCGCTCGATCGGCATCCAGCCGAACATTCTTCTTTGCCGCACCGATCGCGAGATACCGCCCGAGGAGCGGCGCAAGATCGGGCTTTTTTGCAACGTGCGCGAGACCGCCGTGATCGAAGCCCGCGACGTCGCCTCGATCTATGAGGTGCCGCACGCCTATCATGCGGCGGGGCTGGACGAGCAGGTTTTGGCCGCTTTTGGAATCGAACCCGCGCCGAAACCCGACATGGGCCGCTGGAACGCCGTGATGGAGCGCATTAACAACCCGGAAGGCGAAGTCACGATCGCGATCGCCGGCAAATACACCGGGCTTAAGGACGCCTATAAATCCTTGACCGAAGCGCTGAGTCATGGCGGCATGGCCAATCGGGTCAAGGTCCACCTCGATTGGATCGAATCGGAAATTTTCGAAACCAGCGATCCGGCGCCTTACCTCGAACATGTGCATGGCATTCTGGTTCCGGGCGGCTTCGGCCAGCGCGGCGCGGAAGGCAAAATTCTCGCCGCGCGATTTGCCCGCGAACGCAAACTTCCCTACTTTGGGATTTGTTTCGGGATGCAGATGGCGGTCATCGAGGCGGTGCGATCGTTGACCGGCGTGGCGGAGGCCAATTCGAGCGAATTCGGCCCGGCAAAGGAGCCAGTCGTTGGGCTGATGACCGAGTGGCTGCGCGGCAATGAGCTGGAAATCCGCGCCGCCGGGACGGATCTCGGCGGAACGATGCGGCTTGGCGCCTACCGCGCGGAACTGATGCCGGGATCAAAAATCGCCGCCATTTATGGCGCGACCAGCGTATCCGAACGCCACCGGCATCGCTTCGAGGTCAACACAGCCTACCGCGAGAGGCTCGCCGAAAGCGGTCTCGTCTTCGCCGGCATGTCGCCGGACGGCCTGTTGCCGGAGACGATCGAATTATCCGGTCATCCCTGGTTCATCGGCGTGCAGTTTCATCCCGAGCTCAAATCGCGGCCTTTCGAGCCTCACCCGCTGTTCGCGAGTTTTATCGCCGCCGCGGTGGAGCAATCGCGGCTGGTGTAATGCTCGACCTATCCCCTTCCGCGATAGGGCGGCACGCCTTGATCGGGCACCCAGGTTCCGGCCGGCAGCTCTCCGGTCGCCCAAAAGACATCTATCGGCATGCCGCCGCGCGGAAACCAATAGCCGCCGATCCGCAGCCAGCGCGGCTCTAAGCAAACGGCGAGATCCTTGCCGATCCGCAAGGTGCAGTCCTCGTGGAAAGCGCCATGATTGCGAAACGACGTGAGGTAGAGTTTTAGGGATTTCGATTCGACGAGCCAGCTGCCTGGCAGATAGTCGATCACGAGAAGCGCGAAATCCGGCTGGCCGGTGATTGGACAGAGGACAGTGAATTCCGGCGCGGTGAAGCGGGCGATATAGTTTTCGCCCGGATGCGGATTTGCCACCCGGCCGAGCGTCGCCTCGTCCGGCGTTCGCGGCACTTCGACGGCACGGCCAAGCAGACTTGTTCCAGTATGAACCTTGACCATGATGGTAAGAATCCAGGGGCAGCCTCCGCCGTGGTAAAGGCTGGGCTTCACGTAAAACATTATCGCGGAAGCAGGCGCCGAATCCATCGCGAATTGGCAAGCTGCATCGCGAAACGTTTACCGGTCAGGGAACCGGACGGCCCGGTGGAACCCGTGTGCAGCCGCCGCCGTTAGGTTTTTTGAGGTTTTCTAGGCTGTTCGGTTCAAATGAAAATTTTTGTCGCGGGAGCGACCGGAGCGGTTGGCCGCCGCCTTGTCCTACTTTTAACCGCGGCGGGGCACGAGGTCGCCGGACTAACGCGTTCTCCCGCCAAATCCGGCCTTTTGCGGAGAATTGGCGCCACGCCGGTCATCGCCGACGCGCTCGATCCAGCGGCCGTGATGGACGCGGTGCGGCAAGCAAAGCCCGAAATCGTGGTTCACGAGCTCACTTCCATCAAGAAGTTCGATCTGGGCAATTTCGACCGGGGACTCGCCGAGACCAATCGATTGCGCACAGAAGGCACGGATAATTTGCTGGCCGCCGCGCGAGGGGCGGGGGTGCGACGGTTCATCGCGCAAAGCTTTGCGGGTTGGCCCTATGCGCGAGCGGGAGGCCCGGTCAAGACAGAGGAGGACCCGCTCGATCCGGAGCCGCCGGCGGCGTTTCGCCGCGCGCTCGAAGCGATCCGCTATTTGGAATCCGCAATCATCGGTGCGGCCGTGGAGGGGCTAATCTTGCGCTACGGGGGTTTTTATGGTCCCGGAACCGCCATAAGCGAACAAGGTTGGATGGCGAACGACGTTCGTAACCGGCGCATCCCGATCATTGGCGGCGGCGGCGGCGTTTGGTCGTTCACTCACGTCGACGACGCCGCCCGCTTCACGCGATGTGCGGTCGAGCGCGGTGCGCCTGGAGTCTATAATATCGTCGATGACGATCCGGCCCCCGTGTCGCAATGGCTGCCCGCCCTGGCGGAGGCGCTCGGCGCCAAACCGCCGCGCAGGATCCCCGCCTGGATCGCCCGTCTCGTCATGGGCGACGCCGTCGTGTTCATGACCGATGTGCGGGGCGCCTCGAACGCCAAGGCCAAGCAAGCCTTCGGGTTGAATC
Organism: Methylocella sp.; assembly: GCA_049579405.1. Lineage (GTDB taxonomy): Bacteria > Pseudomonadota > Alphaproteobacteria > Rhizobiales > Beijerinckiaceae > Methylocapsa. Next base: position 506 of record JBAUNU010000583.1, on the reverse strand, counting down.
TGCTGTGGCCGAGCTGGCGGGACGGGTTCAAAGAAGGCCTCGGCGATCCGCCGTCCGCGTAGCTGCTGAGTTCAATGCCTGACTGTTCGTCCAATTGCTCCTTCACGCTCAACGGCCGGTTATTGGTCAATACAATGTCTCATTTTGCACAATGTCTCATTTTGCGAGCCCGAAGGCAGCCCAAACCGCCTTGCGCTGACGGTGTCGATGAGTTTGGTTTCCATCTCATCGACATAAATGCTTCGATACGCATGGAAACGTCTTGAACCATATGGACGGTTCTAAAAACTTGGCCAAGTTTGAGCATTTCTGATTCCATCGGGGCGGATGGGAGATGATTCGATGCGCGACCAGCCTGGTTTTTTTGATATCGATGATCGGTTGAAGCGTCTGAGCGACCTCGGCGACCAGCTCGCGGCCTTTCGGGTCGCGGTGGATTTCGAGACGTTCCGGCCGGAACTCAACGCGGCGCTTTGTTATTCGAACGGATCGCAGGGTGGCCGTCC
>JBAUNU010000582.1:0-5362 GCA_049579405.1 Methylocella sp. | reverse complement strand
CTCGCTAATTGTTTGCGCGAAAATTGCATTGTCAGTAATCCATGCCGGCCCACCTGTCAGATAAACGTTGCCACACTGCGCTCCCACTCGTCCGACGACGATAGTGGGTAGGTCGACTAATGCTCGGTCGTGCGTGCCATTGATACCGTTCCCGCCATAAACCGGAATCCGCCCGTTAGCTTGCTTGGATTTTGGCAGGAATTTTCCACTCGACCACGTAAAGAGCTCCTTTGCTTTACAATCAGTCCAGCCAACTTTCGCCCCATCTCCTGTCCATGCACCGGATAGACCAGAAGCAATTACACTCTCTCGGTATTTCTGTATGAGCCTCGGAATTCTCCCCAATTCGTCGCGCGCCCGCGCCGTGCGGCCGGTCAGGCTGTCGAGCTTCGCAACAATGCGGCGCTGCTCGGGGATGGGAGGTTGGGGCAGCGGAATTTCAGCGATTGTCTTGGAGGATAAATGTTTGACCGTAATGGAATGGGTAGCTTCGTTAATTGCCTTCAAGTAACCGGGGAGAATATAAGCGAGCAAGCGCTTGGAATATTGACTCTCGTTTGGAGCGAGCTTGCAGACTCGTTGGTTCAGAAGGGCGCGACCGCCGCTCCAAATGAGACAGTTGAAGTCGCCGTCCATGCCAACAATTAAGTCGCCGTTTTCAATCCAATATCCCGACACTATAGGGCCATCGTAAAAAGTCTTGGTCTGTCCAGAAGTTACGTCCCGAATTCGGATTACGGGCGCACCGACGCGGTCATTGAAAGAATCAGAGCGCCAAGGATACCCATTGAGGATAGTGGCAACCTTTTTAAGCTCTATGCGATCCCAATGTTCTGCTGCCGCGAGCAAAGGGTCATCGGATGACCCGACCAGTTCGGATACATTAGCGCTGAAACTCACGCCACTTTCTCCTGCTTGCCCGCGGCCTCCATTTCAACCTCTTCTTCCTCCAGTTCCTCGCTAACCGCGTCGATCTCCTCTAACGCGGCCTCGAGGTGCCCCATGATCGCGGCAGCGATGTCCTCGGGGTCGGTCAAATGCTCCTCGGCTTCCGCCTCGGTGTCGCGCAACCAACTGATGTCGAGATTGTCGTTGCGGGCTTTGATCTCGTCCCGCGTGTAGCACCGGAACCGCCCCTCCTCCCCATGATCCTTCCGCTTTGCCTTGCCGAGCTGATCATCCCCGAAGGCCTTTTCGAAATCCGCGAAGTCTTGCGCGGTCAGCGGGCGCGTCTTGCCAAAGGCATCCATCTGGTTGCGAAGGTCATAGACCCAGACGGCTTTCGTGTTCGCCTTATCGGTCTTGCCGCGCATGAAAAACGCCACATTGGTCTTCACGCCAGGGGCGTAGAAAATGCCCGTCGGTAACCGCAAGATGGTGTGGAGGTCGCAAAGCTCCATCATCCATGTGCGCAGCCGGCGGCCGGTATTGTCCTCGAATAGGACGTTATCGGGCACCACAACGGCGGCCCTTCCCCCAGGCTTCAGCGCCCGCACGACATGTTCGACGAAGGCGAGCTGCTTGTTGGACGTGTCGGCGCTTATCGAGAAATCCGCTCGGTTCGGGCGGCCGCCGCCTTTCTTGGTGCCGAACGGCGGATTGGTGAGAATGAGGTCGGCTTTCGGAAGGCTGGCCCCGTCTGGCGACAAGGTATCGCCGCATTCAACACCCTCCTCGATGCCGTGAAGCATCAAATTCATCAGGCACAGGCGATGCGAGTCCGGCACCAGCTCAAGGCCGACAAAAGCATTGTGCTTCTGAAAATGGATTTGGTCTTTGGAGAGTTTGAAGAGGTCGTCGGTTCGTTCCTTGATATAATGGTCGGCGGCGACAAGGAATCCGCCGGTGCCCGCGGCGGGGTCTTGGATAAGTTCGCCGGGTTGCGGCTCCATAAGGCGTACGATGCAGTCGACGAGCGGACGGGGCGTAAAATGTTGGCCTGCGCCGGATTTCTTCTCGGCGGCGTTTTTCTCCAGAAGCCCTTCATAAAGATTGCCCAGGCCGTCCTCACGTGCCGAAAACCAATCGAACTCGTCGATAGCGTCAGTGAGCGCCTTAAGGTTGGTAGGCTTGCGCAACATCGTTCGCGCATCCACAAAAATCGCGGCGACTCTCGCCTTGCCTTTCGTGCCAAGGTCGAGAAGCAGGCGCTTGTAATAATCGAGTTGTTCGAGCCCGGTGCGCCTGGTCAGCTCGCGCCAGCGGTAACCGTTCGGCAGCACGTCCTCGCGGCCGGTTTCGGCCATCATCTTGAGGAAAAGCAGGAAGGTTAGCTCGGTGACATACTCGTTGTATGTCACACCGTCATCGCGAAGGACGTGACACAGATTCCAGAGCTTGGCGACAATGTCGCGGGTCGTTTGTTGAATCATTAGCCGGCACACCTCCATGTTTCTTCGTTGATATCGGCGAGCAGACTTTCAAGCTTGCCGTCGAACACTTTGTTCAATCGTGTGAAGCCGCCTTCGGAGCGGAAGGGTTCCTGGTCGAGCGCATCACGATCGACCACCAATTCTTGCACGAGCTGTTCGCCGATACGGCGCAACCAAGCCCGCTGCGGCTGAGTCCACGTTCCGCGGCTCTCGATCGTGCGTATGGCCTTGCGCACACGGTCTTCGAAAGGCTCCAGCGGATCGCCGATCGCGGCCTGGCGGATGAAACCAATGATCGACGCGGCAATGTCCTCATTCTTCGATTGCTGCCAAGCGGTCCGTAAAGCCGTGTCGGTAAAACCCTGCCTGTCCAATTCGAGCCGCAGCTCGCGCAATTGCGCCCGCGTCAGCTCGCGCGGGCGCTGCACCACGACGGCGAGCGCCGCGATCTTGTTGACGTTATTGCGTACGAAGCTCGTGAAATTGTCGAGGAAGTCTTCCGGGCGGCTGGCGGCGCCATAGCCGCGCGTCACCTCGGCCAATTGGTCGGGGTGATGGGAAATGGGCAGAACCGAACCATTGCCCTCCGGGCTCCAATCGAGAATTGGCCCAAGGGTCGGCCTATCCTTGAACCACTTGGCCAAGTCCGCCGGCGCGCCGTGCCGGATACGCTCCAGGGTGGCCTCGGGCTCTTCGCCGGCGACCGCCCGATAGCGGCGGCGTGCCTCGTCGGCAAGGCGACGGACTTTGCGGCTCCATTTGACGGCGAGCTGGTCGCGGATGGCGGAGCGGTGACCGTCGTCAGTGACGCTTGTCAGCTCCTGAAGCAATTGCTCGAAAGACAGGGCCGGGTCCACCACGACCGGCTTCATGTCGGTGAGATTTTCGAGGTGCGGATAGAGGTCGACCGCATCGAAGATACGGAAGGTCTCCTTGCCGATTTCGTCGCAAAGCCGCGTCGCGCGCCCGAGCATTTGCTCATAAAGAATGCGGCTGTTGACCCGACGGACGAAGACCAGGTTAGTAATGCTCGGCACGTCGATACCGGTCGTTAACAAATCCACGGTGACGGCGATCTTCGGCAGGGCGTCATTGCGATAGGAGCGGATCAAGGCGCTCACGCGATCGACGCTACCGGTTGCCTTGCGGACGGCCGCGTCTTCGATCTCGCCATAGCGGACCTGCATGGCCTTCTTGATCTCGTTGACGAGGATGTCGGCATGGCCGTCGGTCGACGCGAATACCAGGGTTTTGCCGGGCAGGCTCGGGTCGATGTGCCTGGCAAGCTCCTCCGCGATCACTCGATTGAATTCCTGGGTGATGACGCGCCGGTTGAAGGAGTCCACTTCGAACCTGATTTCGTCGGGCGCGTGCATGAGGTCGACCTTGCCTGTACGTGTATCGAAGAATTCGAGCTGCTCGTCTCTCTGGAAGGTGATGCCGGCGCGGGTTAACGCGGTTTCGATGCGGATCGGCGGCTTGTGATCGATCAAATAGCCATCGATCACGGCCTCGCGATAGGAATAGGTGAAGATTGGCTCGCCGAAAATTTGCACCGTATGCAGGGCGGGCGTGGCGGTGAGGCCGATCTTTGTCGCATCGAAATATTCCAGCACGCGGCGATATTTGGAGACGTAGTCATCCTGGGAGCGGAATTCGAGTTCCGTATCGGCCATTTCGCGGTCGAGCAAATAGCCGCGATGACACTCGTCGACCACCATGAGGTCATATTGGTCGATCGGCGGCGCTTCGGAATTGTCTTGCGCGCACAAGACGCGCTTGACGAGTCCCTGAATGGTGCAAATGTGCACCTTGGTTTCGGATTCCGGGGCTACGTCATCGAGACCCTTTAGGCCGAAAATATCGGCAAAAGTCTTGACGCCCACGACCTTGGTCGAGCGAAATTCCCTCTCGGCCTGGTCCCCGAGGGCATTGCGGTCGACCACGAAGCAGATGCGCCGGAAGCGCGCCGCGGCAAGCAACCGATAAAGCAAAGCGATGGCAAGTTTGGTCTTGCCGGTGCCGGTCGCCATGGCGAGCAACATCTGGCGGCGATCGGATTCAAGAGCCTTTTCGACTTCTTCGATGGCGCGTTGCTGATAAGGACGCAGCGGAAAGCCAAAGTCGAACGGCATGACTTTCAAAGTCGCGTGCGCGATGTCCCGGTCGATATCAAGCTGTGCCTTCAACCCGTCGGGGGTTGGCCAGTCGACCAAGGGGCGGCGTTGATTGGCGGCTTTGCGCGCGTCGCGAAACCAGATGCCGCTTTCGGTTTCGATCTGTTTGAGATAGGGCCGGCCGTTGGTCGCGTAGAGAAACGGAACCCGGAAAGCGTCCCAAGGACCGCCGGCTGACTCTCCTGTCTTAAAGGAAAAGCCCCGGGAATAACGCTCGGCCTGATCGAGCGCCGCCGAAACATTCTTGCGCTTACGCTTCGCCTCAATCACGCCGACGCAAGTCAGCCCGACAAATAAGGCGTAGTCGGCCGGTCCGCTTTCGGTAGCCATTCGGCGAGGGCCATGGCGCGACCTTTGGCGGGGCGTGCGCCGGCGGCATAGGTGAGCTTCTGGGTATCGGCCTCCCAGCCGCGATCTCTAAGCTGCTGGTCGACAATCTGCCGCGTCGCGGCCTCGTCGAGGTCGATCTTCTGAGCGGCGGTTTCGCCCTGTTCGATGACCTGCTGAAAATTAACGGGCCTGGCCGCGGCGAGGTGCTGCACGGCGTCGAGGCGCTCGCGTAAAGCCTCTTTTTCCCGTTCGACTTCCTGGGCGAGCTGTTCCCATGTTGCACGCTCCTCGGCTTCCTGCCGGGCGCGTTGCTCGGCGGTTTGCCTGGTGCGGGCGTTTTCCTCGGCCGCCAGTCTGGCCTGCTCTGCCGCCGATTTGGTCGCGAGCAAATCGGCTCTCAACCGCTCCAGTTCGGCGCGGATGGGCGCCGCTGCATCCTCAGGCGCCGCCGGCGGCTGAAACGGTCCAGCGACGAATGAGGGA
>JBAUNU010000581.1:0-1563 GCA_049579405.1 Methylocella sp. | reverse complement strand
GGCTGCGCGAGGGCGCGACCGTCGTCATCGCCGGGCCGCCCAACGCGGGAAAATCGACGCTATTGAACGCGCTCGCGCGCCGCGACGTGGCGATCGTTTCGCCCTTTGCCGGCACGACTCGTGATCTAATCGAAGTACATTTTGATCTTGGCGGCTGCCCGGTCAGTTTGATCGACACGGCGGGCCTGCGGGAAAGTTCCGACGCGGTCGAAGAGATCGGCGTTTTCCGCGCGCGGGAAAAAGCCAACGCCGCCGATCTCGTTTTGTGGCTCTCCGAGGCTTGCGCCCCCGTGCCGCCCGGTGTTCAAGCCGGCGAGCTTTGGCCGGTTTTTACGAAAAGCGATCTCTTGCCTCCCGTCGAAAGGCAAAGCTTGGCCGGAGGGCTTTACATCAGCGCGGAGAGCGGCGAAAATCTCGATTGCCTGCTCAAAAAAATGGAAGGGTTTGCAACCGCGGCGGTGAGCGGCGGCCATGCGGGCTTGATCGCCCGGGAGCGCCACCGCGTGGCCTGCGAGAGAGCCGCGCTTGCGCTCGGCCGGATTTTGGACGATCCCGGGGCCCCGGCCGAACTGCTGGCGGAGGACTTGCGCGTGGCGATGGTTTCGCTGCAAGGACTAACCGGCGTGGTGGACGCCGAGGACATTCTGGGCGAGATTTTCGCGCGGTTTTGTATTGGAAAATAGACCAGCTTCCAATGGCGTCCAACAGAATCCAGAGCTCGGCCGTCAACCTACTTGGATCAAATAGTTAGCCATTGATCTCGTGTTTCCAACGGCCGATATTGGCGAAGGACGCTCGACTCGGCCCGAGCTCCGCCGTCAAACTGGTGACGACGCCGGCCAAAGCGGCGCAGATTGGCCGAAGCCGCCTGCACCAACGACAAAGAATTTTCCAGGCCGCTTGATACGCCCCACCTACATTCCGGCCTTTTCCAAAATGTCCGCGGACGACCGCTGTCGCATCTCGGCATCATCACTTTGTAGTTGATGCCGTTACCCGTAGGACATCGGCCAGGTCAAACGGCTCCTGCGCCGGAATGTCGTTCCTGTTCCACCAGCCGCCGCCGAGCGCCTGGAACAGCGCGGCCGTGTCGGCATAGCGGCTGGCAAGAGCCTGCACGCGGGTGAGAAGAGCCGTCAAATAGGTCTGCTGCGCGGTAAGAACGACGAGCGTCGAGACTTGGCCGAGCTCGAGCTGTTTTCGTACAATCGCGAGGCTTTTGGCCGCGGCGTCTTCGGCTTTCACCGAGGCCGTCATAGCCCGCGCATCGGCCTGGATCGCGCGCAGCGTGTCGGCAACATTTTGGAACGCGGTGATCGCCGTGCTGCGGTATTGCGCCTCTGCCTGTTCATAGGCCGCCTCGGCCGCCTTTTGCTTATGGTACAATGTAAAACCATCGAACAGGGGCGCCGTCACCGCCGCGGTGAGCAGATAGGCATTGGCGTTCGGGGTGAACAGCGAAGCCAGATTGTCGAAGCTCGTGGACAAATTCGCGGTCAAATTGATCATCGGCAAACGGTTGGCGATGGCCACGCCGATCGAGGCGCTTGCCGAATGCAGAGT
>JBAUNU010000580.1:0-5965 GCA_049579405.1 Methylocella sp. | reverse complement strand
ACGAAATCCTGGCCATCTCCGCCGGGCCGGACGCGGCACATCGCGATCTACGCCCACGGCAAACTGGCCTGCTTTTGCTCCGCCCCAATGGCCTGGTTTTACTCCGGCGTTGACAGCAAAATATTGTCGAGAAACTCGCGCGCGCTTTTCGCCCAGGTGAAGGTAAGCGCGTGCGCTCTTGCTTTGCCGCGCGGAATTTCAAGCGCCGCGAGACAAGCGGCACGCAGATCCATGTCCAGAACGCCGGCGCCACTCGTGCCGATGACATCGATCGGCCCCGGCACCGGCAGCGCCGCCACTGGCAGCCCGCAGGCGAGCACTTCGAGCAGGACCACGCCGAACGTATCGGTCCGGCTCGGAAACACGAGAACGTCCGCCGAGGCATAATGAACGGCGAGCGCGTCGCTTCCCAGCGTTCCCAGGAAATGCGCTTGCGGATAGCTCGCCTCCAACGCGCGGCGCGAGGGGCCATCGCCGGCGGCCAGTTTCGAGCCCGGCAAGTCCAGCGCCAGAAAGGCCTCGACATTCTTTTCCGGCGCGAGCCGTCCGGCATCAAGAAAGACCGGCCGCGGCAGATGTATCGCCGCCGCCTTGGCCGGGCTGAAATGGCTGTGGTCGACGCCGCGCGACCAATGCATCAACCGTTGAAATCCACGCCTGTCGAGATCGTCGGCCATCGATGCGGTGGATACCATCACGCCAGAACCGGCATTGTGAAAGCGGCGCAGCAGCGCATAGGTGATTGCCTCCGGTATCCTGGTGCGGGCGGCGATATATTCCGGAAACCTTGTGTGGTAGCTCGTCGTGAAAGGACGCTTCGCGCGCAAGCAACAGCGGCGCGCGGCAAAGCCCACCGGGCCTTCGGTTGCGATGTGAATATGGTCGACCGCGGCTCCCTCTCCAGCCGCTTTGATACCGCCCCGCGGGTCGCCAGCGCGAGCCTGATTTCGCCATAGGTCGGCAACGGAACCGTCGCGAAACCCTGCGGCGTCAAAAACTCGATTTCGGCGCCGAATTCGCGCAGCGCGCGGGCCACGGATTCAAGCGATCGAACGACGCCGTTGACTTGCGGCTTCCAAGCATCCGTCGCGACGAGGATCCGCATCAAGCCGCCGCCCTCGCGGCGGTTTGGGTTCCCTCATTGGCGGCGAGTGCCGCGAGACGCTGCTCGTCGGCGGTCATCTGCCAGCGCAAAATCTCGAGCCTTCCGTCGTCATGCTCGGCGACAGCGGTACAGGATTCGACGAAATCGCCGGTGTTGACATATGTGATGCCGCAGATATCGCGAATCGCGGCGTGGTGGATATGGCCGCAGACAACCCCGTCGGCATGATGGCGCCTCGCCGCCTCGGCCAAGGCAGCCTCGTAGTCGCCTATAAAATTCACCGCGTTCTTGACCTTGAACTTGGCCCATGCCGAGAGCGACCAGTAGGGAAACCCGAGCCTGCGGCGGATTTTGCTGAACCAGAGGTTCAACCACAGCGCCAAATCGTAGGCCTTATCGCCGAGAACGGCGAGCCAGCGCGCGTTCTGTACAACGATGTCGAACTGGTCGCCATGGACAATGAGCAGGCGCTTTTTATCGGCCGTCACGTGATAGGCATGATCGGCAACTTCGACGCCGCCGAAAACCGACCCGATATAGGCGCGCGCGAACTCGTCATGATTGCCCGGCACATAAATCACGCGGATACCCTTGCGCACCTTGCGCAGCAGCTTTTGCACGACATCGTTGTGCTCTTGTGGCCAGTACCATCCGTTCTTCAGCTGCCATCCGTCGATCATGTCGCCGACGAGATAGATCGTCGCGGCGTCGTTATGTTTTAGGAAATCCAGCAATAGCCCGGCCTGGCAGCCGCGCGTGCCGAGGTGGACATCGGAAAGGAAGAGGGCGCGGTAAATGGCAGGCCCAAGTTCCCCCTCTTGGCTTACCGGCATAATCTAGGCTACCTTCCTGAAGCGGGCCCAAGCGAAAGCAGATTCGTATGACTTTGGAATGACAGAGGCCCAGCATGGGCCTGGCCGCGATGCGCGCATTGTGCGAGGCTCGCCGGGTCGCCGGAAAGTTGAAGACATTGCAGGTAAGACCTTGCGGCAAGGCAAGAGATAGAGACCGCGAGTGGTTCAACGTGAAGCGATCGCGATCTTGGCAAATTCAGTTATTGTTTAAGACCCAACCTCAAACCGGCGAGCCGGATCCATGGGTATCGAAGGGCGTGACAAGGTCAAGACGCTGGATACCGGCGCGGCTGCCTTGGCGAACCAGCTTGGCAAGACGGTGCAGCGGCTGCGCAAGGCCTATAACCTTTCGCTGTCGGAACTGTCCGGACAGTCGGGCGTCGCCAAATCGATCATCAGCCAGATCGAGCGCAACGAGACCAATCCGACACTCGCCACGATCTGGCGCCTGTCGCAGGCGCTCGATGTCTCGATCGAGCGGGTGCTGCGGGCGGCCGACGACGAGCCCTTTCTGGAGAAATCCTCGCGCGGCGACACCCCAATCCTGGTTTCCGGCGATGGCAAGTGCAGGCTCGCCATCATCGGCTGGATCAAGACGGTCGAATGGCTGCAATGGTATGATTTCTCGGCCGACCCCGGCGGCGTGCTCGAATCGGAGGCGCATCAGCGCGGCTCCGTGGAAAGCCTGTCGGTGAGCGAAGGGGAGCTCGAGGTCGAAGTGGGCGGCGCGACCGAGCGGGCCAAGGCCGGCGAGACATTGCGCTATCGCTCCGATCGTCCCCATACGATCCGCAACGTGTCGCAAAAACCGGCCTCGGCGACAATGGTCTGCATTTTGAAGGCGGCGGCGATGGAATAGCCCCTGCCTAATGTTCACCGATTCCTTCGAACTCGACTTTCAGCGCTCCCTGAATCGCAAGAACATGGGGAACGATGCCGCCTCCGGACTCACGCGCGAACCGCAGATCGACGGTAGAGGACCCGATTTTGATACCGTGAAGCGCGACATCCTGGATAGGTTCCGGGAGCACCGGACGGACAATCCGAAGCGTGCCATCAAATCCATTTGGACGGAGCCCGAGCAACTCCACAACCATGAGCGGCACCGCCCCCGATGACCAGGCCTGCAAGGGATTGGCGCGCGGACAATGGGCGGGAGAGAAGCCCGCTTCCCGCCGGGTGCCGGCGAAGAACTCCGGCAGACGGCCGTTGGGGAACCGCTTTGCCGCGTCAAGGATGCTGCTGAAGATCCGGCACGCGAAGTCGTCGAAACCGTAGCGCCGAAACCCTGCCAGGATCAGAGAATTGTCGAAGGGCCAGATGCTGCCGACCTGGTAGGCAATGGGATTGTAGCGGACTTCTTTGTCCGAGAGCGTCCGCACGCCCCAGCCGGAGAACATGTCGTCCTGCATCACCCGTTGGGCCGTCTTGAGCGCCTTGTCATGATCGGCAATACCCGTCCAAAGGGCCTGCCCCGCATTGGAGGTGACGACCGACATCCGGCGCCGGCCCTCACCCTCGAGCCCGAGGCAGTAGCATCCCTTGTCCTCCATCCAGAAGTCGCGATTGAACTGATCCCGCAATTCTTCGGCCTCTCGTGCCAGGCGCCCGGCCGTGGTCTGCTCACCCGCGCGGCGGTAGAGGCCGGCGATTGCGGTCTTGGCGAGGTAGGCATAGCCCTGCACCTCGACGAGCGAGATCGGCGGCTCCGGGAAGCTGCCGTCTTCTCTCACGATCCCATCCTCGGAATCCTTCCAGCCTTGATTCACCGGAGTTCCCTTGTCGGTCTTGCCGTAGTATTCGATGTAGCCGTCGCCGTTGCGGTCGCCGCTCTCCGCCATCCACTGCAATGCGCGATCGACGTTCTCCCGAAGCTCATTGAAGAGGTCCAGGCTGCCGGTCCAGGCGGCGTGCCGAGCGATGAGGATCAGGAACAGGAGGGTCGAGTCGATCGATGCATAGCTAGGCGTCTGCGGGATCTCACCGAGGCCGGCCATTTCGCCGACTCTCAGCTCGTGAAGGATCTTGCCTGGCTCCTCGTGCCGTGTTGCGTCGGTCTTGCGCCCCTGCCTTCGTGCCAGATGACAAGCGGTATGCGCCGCCATCTCCCGGTCGAAGGCAAGACACTGCAGAGACGGTATGAGACTGTCTCGACCGAAGATGCCGACGAACCACGGCACCCCTGCTGCCGTGAATTCCCGGCCATCGCGATTGAGCCGCAGAAGACGGATGTCGCTCAGTGAACGATGAAGAATGTCGTTCACCACGCTGTCGCTGCTGTGGACTTGCGTGAACCCAGCGAGCCATTCCTTGGATGTGTGCCTTTGATAATCCCGGAGCTTCTGGAGCGTTGGCGGCGGGAGGACCTGGACAGCGCCGGCTTTTCGCTTTGGGGTCTCGTTGACATGAAAAGAAACAACGAGTTCCTTGCTTTGCCGCGATGCGAGGATGATATCGAAATTCGCGACCGTGTTGTCGCTCGTCCGTGGCGCCACGACCGGGGTCATGGAGAAGCTCACGTCCAGGCTGCGCAGGATCTCGTCGGCACCTGAATATCTGAACCGGACATGGCTATTCTTCCACTCCGGCACATGCATGGCGCCGCGCTTTCCTTGCGGCGTTCCGCGCAGCACGAAGATGCTCTCGAAGCCGGCTGCGAACGTCAAGGCGAACGGGAGTTCCACGTCCTCGCGGCTGAAATTCCGGAAGGTGATGGCGTCGACGAACGCGCACTCGTCCTCGATGAGGAGGAGCTTGCGCTTGATGCTCAGCACGTGGGTCTGGATCGGTGTTCCGTTCGAGGTCTTCAGGTTCGCATTGGTCAGCTCGATGTCCGCGACAAATCCTTCGGCCCAAGCGGACATCAAGTGGAGGGGACCGGTGCCGTTGAGCGAAAATTCGTACCGGCTGAGGTAACAGCAATCGCGGAAGAAGAGGCCGAAGGCAGGCGGCGCCTTTGGCACGGCGCCGTCCTGCTCCGTGACAAGAAATAAGTCGCCGTTCTTGATGAGGAGAGGCTGTTTGATGTCGATGGAAAGGGGGCGGTCTGGCACTGCTGGAACCCAAAGTTTGATGAATTACGCCTATCGTGCCCTGAGTAAAACGCCCTAAATTCGCTCCGGTTGCCACTGTCAGGAATCACGCGGAGAAGCACAATCTCAGTGACGTTCACCGGTAGGCAGACCGCAGCGCAGTATCGAAGACCGAGCGGTTGCCGAGATACACGATCGGAGAGAAGGCGCTATCCTGTTTTTGCGAGACGCACTGCGCTGCCGCGTGAAATAGGTAATTTAAGACGGTCATTGCAGCGTTCGAGCATAACCGCGGCCGTACAGGGGCACTGTCCAGTCGCGCCCAGCGGAAGGCCGCTCAAGCCCTTCGTCGTTTCGCATCTGCGCCCGCGCGTAATGTCCCTGGCCGGAACTCGTTTCATAGCGGCACGTATTGGACGCCGCCTCGTGGGATCAAAACTTGCAATCCCCAACGCAATTCGAATAATTACGGGCACAGACCCACTTAGCCTCGGCGACTTTCCCCGCTTTAGTCATGCACGGGTCAACGACGTCGTTACATTTTTTTATGCAATCGGGATCGAGCTTTTTACCGGCCATCACCGCCTTTGCGACGCTCGACGACGCAGCCGAGACTCCCCCTACAGTGACGGCAGACAGAAAGGCGCCGCAGATCGCGCTCAGTGCCATGGATTTCAAGACAACCATAATCACAATATCCTCCCGGGGGTTGTGGCGCGCGTCCGAATGTTTCGACGATCGGCCGCCTTGCTTTGATGGTCCACGCCTATGACTCCGAACTGCTTGCAGCCTCGCGCGGTATGAACGGTCAAGGAGACTACACGCCGCCGCGAGGAAAAGGAAGCGGCCTAGGTTGGGGACTCATTCAAATCCATGCGATCATTATGGCTGCGAGGGCGAGACCAGAGAGATAGTTTTGCGCATAGCGGTCATATCGGGTTGCGATGCGTCGCCAGTTCTTGAGCTTGCAGAAC
>JBAUNU010000579.1:0-6490 GCA_049579405.1 Methylocella sp. | reverse complement strand
ACTCCGACACTTATCCGGGTGGGGCGTAAATGTATCGCAGCCTTCCAGAAGGGCGTGGCGCTCGCCCAGGCATCTGGCACCCAACTGGTCGTCACCCCCCCCATGCTTTGTCAAGACGCTAGCCCTGACGCCCAATACTTCGGCCACTGGGCTACAACACCTTCATTTTTTTCTTTCCCCTCGGGCGGCGAGATCGTGTGGGTTGGAGTGAACCACGGAACCTTGGGATCGGCGACCTATTCCAGCGTCGCGGTCCAAGCGCCGTCGCAGGATCAGAGCACCCTTTCGCAACTGGATATGAACGGCAGCGCGACTCCATTCCTGGCCGGGGCCGGGGTCCCGGCGGCGGCAAGCTCGGATTTTTACGTCGTCAGCTTCAACGCAGCCTGCGCCAAGGGCAGTTCCAATTGCTTGTACGCCCCAGCGAACACTGCTCTCGGCTTAGTCGAAAGACTGTATCTTGCGCCAATAACGGCGACCATGCCCGACTACACGGACATTATCCCGACTCTTTGGTTGACGTTCAATTAGACCGGAGAGGCCTTCGGCCCCATCGATTTTCTGATCAACATTGCTGGCACTGTCGACGGCTCTGGCTTTGCAGCCCGGCCACCCGGGCGCCTCACGGGCCAGACGATTCACTGGCGCGATCCAGCGACGCAGAACGGCCGCCTGCCGGGATGGAGCGGGCGTTGACTTGAGCGCGCCGGGTTCTGTATTCGCGACCGGGAATGCGCAGGCTAAGGATTTGGCGCGGATGGAAGCGTGAACTCATTAAAGAACTGCAATATCGCGTCGTTGGCGTCGACGGAGGGGGCATAGGGGCCAAGGTCGCCGACAAAACTCTTAATTATCGCGTCGCCACGTTCCGTGGCCGGCGTCGAATGCGAACCGGGCCAACGGTGCCCCATATTCGGTATGCGGCATTGCTCGACTTTCGCGCCATCCCGTTCCCCGGAATAGATGTCGCACTCGGCGGCGGCGCCGAACATATTGACATGCGAGACATTCTTCGCGCCGTCGACGCTGGTCCAGAACGCGATCGTTTCCGGCACGGGCGGCTGGGGTTCCAGACCGGTCGCCGTCGTCGTCCCGCCCATATAGGACGCAATGTGATCCTGAAGCCCGTGAAACTCTAGGACTGGGACCGGCCGCGCGGGATGGCATTCGGATTTTGGATACCGCATCACCCCGGAAACTGGCGCAATCGCAGCGATTTCCTGCGACATTGTGCAGGCCAGATAATAGCTTAAGGCTCCGCCGTTGGAATATCCCGTCGCGTAAATGCGCCGTCGATCTATTTTGGTCAGCGCGCCCAAGTCGTTAAGGAGCGCGCGCACGAATTTGCCATCGTCGATGTGCTCCCGCATCGCCGCGCCGCAACAACTGCCAGCGTTCCAGGTTCTCTTGTAGCCCTGCGGGTAAACGATGGTGAAATTCTTCGCTTGGGGGGCGCTCGCCAAACCGGTCAATCTGGCCAACTGGTCTGGGTCGCCAAAGGCGCCATGAAACGCCAGGACGACCGGCAGCGCTCCTTTCTGCCGGTAGCCCTCGGGAAGATAGGCGACATACCGGCGGTTAAGTCCATCGACCGTGATATCTCGTTCCACGCGCGACGCCGCGGCGGCGGGGGCGATGTAGCCCACGACGACGGCAAGAAACATAAGTATTAATCTAGTTCCTGATAGGCGATGCGTCGTATAATGCATGACTTTTCTCCTGTGCGGCTTGTGTCCGGTCATGATGAGAACGCGCTGATTCGTAAAAAGAACGATTGGGAGATGATTTCAACTATAAGGAGGGGGCGTCGTTTGGTTGTGTCTGAAGGTAAAGTCTTTTCTTTGGTTAACCAGGCCTTTCTTCCGAGCATGCGTTTACTGATAGCCAAACTCGCGCGCAAGCTCTCTGACGTCGAGCCGGAAACCGCGACCGTCCGGGCGCCAGCTAAGGGAGTTATCCAGCGACTCGGATTTATCGTGGAACGGGCGAAATTCTGGACTTTCCAGAAAGGCGGGGTCGTTGCCATATTTCGCTGAGGGCGGGCCGAAATGAGCGAACGGGGACCGCTCCGGATGCATCATCTCCTCGATAGCGGCGTCATCGCTACGCAATCCGAGCCACTCCGCAACGAGGCGCAGGTGCCCACGCGGCTCCTTGAGGAACTCCTCCCCGCGAAGGCGAATCCAGTGGGTCGCAGGCAGTTCTTCGGTAAACCTCTTTATCCGCATGTGGCATTCGTACCACCAGAGTTGGGGGTCGAGAGTCGGCGGATTTGTGCTGAAATCGTACCCCTTGGCGACAGTCCCCAGCAGATTCGCCGCACGATCGAACTTTAAAAGCGAGGCGCAAGTCGGTCTCGGGTGGCGCACCAAATGGATGAAGCGAGCGTCGGGAAAGAATATCCTCAACCGCTCCAAATTCTTGTAGGATCGCACAGAGAAGGGGCTCTTTTCCACCGCGATGCGGGGCGCAACCCGGTCGGTCAGCTCATGGAATGCAGTGGAAGTTTCCCAATCGAAACGTGTTCTGATCCAAACCTTAGCCTCGGCGACCGTCTCGTCGGTTTGCTCACCGAAGAAGAACTCGGCCACGGTGCGGAGAAGTCCGTTGTGTAGAATCGTCTCGGGACGTCTTCCTCCGCACTGAACCCACCAGCCTCGAAGAGTGTCCGAGTGGTTGAGGTAGAGTTCGGGGAAGCCGTACATCTCCGGGTGCTGGCCGATCATTCCAGAAATGACTGAGGTGAATGTGCGCCCTGGCGCCAGTATGAACAATGGGTCTGCCATTTCATCTCGCTAGTTTGCGTGTGGAGCTGCTTTTAGCCGGGTCGCGAGCTACGTCTGTGCGCCGGCCGAACGTGCGCTTTCTTAACCATAGCCGTTCTGCCGCGACATCACCCTCGGCCGCGGGCGAAGGCGACGTTAACTGACATTGGTCGAAGTATTTGCCGGTTGCGCCGGTGATCGCGGGCGAACTTGCTACATAAGCCGTTCCCGCGGCCGCCGTCTCGGGCGGCATGGACATGCTCTGCTTTGCAAACGAAAGCCAGGCGCCGAGGGCACCGCCGAGATCATCGCCAAGGCTGGTCGCCGCCGGACCAGGATGAATGCTATAAGCGCGAACACCCGTGCCTGCGACCCGCTTGCCAAGCTTGCGCGTGAATAAGATGCAGCACAGCTTTGCCCGCTGGCAGGCAGCGGAGCCGCTGGCGACACCTTGGTTTTGGAGATCGCCGAAATCCGCGTTGGCGACGAGATGCGCCCTCGACGTGACGGTGACGATCCGCGCCGGGGCGGAGGCGTTGAGCCGATCGAGGCGCAGCGCGGCGAGGAGAAAATGCGACAAGTAATTGACCGCAAAAGTGCGTTCGAGGCCGTCCTCGGTAGTCTCGCGACGATCAAAAATCGCGCCGGCGTTGCTGATGAGCACGTCGATCCGCGGCGCCGCCGTCAGGATATCCGAGGCGACTCGACGGACCTCGCCGAGCCGCGACAGATCCGCATAAAAAAAGCTTGCGTCGATATTTGGGGTTTTCGCCCGAATCTGCTTCAGCGCGGCCTCGCCCTTGACCAGGTCCCGCCCAATCAGAACGAGCCGCGCTCCTATCGTCGCCAAGCGTTCGGCGGTCGTCAGTCCGATGCCCGAAGTGGCCCCGGTGATGACGCAGGTCTTTCCCTCCATGGCCGTATTCGCCAGCGGAGACAGCGCCGAAGCCGAGTGCGGATCGCAAGCGCTCATCATCGCCGCCAGAGAAACATCATGAGCGCCAGGGGGTGCCAGGGCGCCTTGCGCCCCATCCCGCCGCCATTCCTGTCGTTCTGGACCCTCCCCAAGGCTGTCGAAGCGGCGCTGTTGGCTGCGGCTCCGCGAGAACTTGTTGCAGCGCGGCGGGAACCATCTCCTCCAACCCCTGGGTCAAGCTTATTTCCGTCTCGAATCCCAAATATCGCCGAGCCTTGCCGATGTCATAACGATCGGTGAGGAGATTAAAATCCGGTTCGACGCCGCTCGTCTGATTGTCCATCAGCCGTTCCGCGATCCGATGGATCGCGGAACGCAGTTGATCACTGCCTACTGTCTCGCGACCAGCAATGTTCAAGGTCATTCCCGCGACCTCCGGCTCCTCGGCTGCAAGAATTGCGGCTCTTGCAACGTCATCGACGTGGACCCAGTTTGCTTCGTGGACCATTCGCCGGGGCGAGCTTTGGAGAATATCCCTGATCATCCACGGCGCAAATTGTGCGCCGATCCCGTAGATCATCGAGGGACGCAGGATCACGTAATCCGGCGGCGGCAAGAGATGCCGAATCATTTCTTCGACGGCCAGTTTCGGCGCCACGTAATCCGCGGCTGGATGTCCGCGCAAGGAGTCAGGAGAGAATGTGGGGCCGTCCTCCGATACCGGAGACGGCAGAACCGGAGGGTACACCGAGATGGTGCTGGTGAAAATTAGGCGTCTTGCGCCCGCCCGCTTTGCGGCCGCAATCAGCAGCAGTGTGCCTTCGACATTCACGTGCCATTGCTCGGCGGTGGTGCCCGCGTCCGGCGCACCGGATATGTTCGGGCGATGCCACTGCCATCCGAGGTGAAAAATGACATCCCTGTTTTCGATCGCTTCCGCGAGAGCATCAGCATCGAACACGGTGCCCTCGACGGTGTTCGCCCGGTATCCTCGCAGCTCATCGACGGGATCGGGCTCGCTCCGCGAACGCGGCCGCACCAGAGCAGTGACATCATGGCCCTGCTGCGTGAGGCGGCGGACGAGGGACCGGCCTAGGAAGCCGGTTGCACCGGTAATAAGTGCGCGCATGACAGGGTTCCGTTAGCTGTACACGTTAAGCTGTCGAGAGATTTGGATATAGCCAAGCGTCATAATGCTGTAGCGTCACTTTGGGGACTTGATGGGCTAACGCTGGTGATTTCGGCGATGCCCAAGGCTTCCTCCAGACAACGCCGCAATAAGACGGCGGGCTGGAAGCCGAGCGCTTGGGCAATTTTCGATGTATCGAGCTTTGATCGCGGCAGGCGGTGCGCAACAGCCGCTTGGCTGAAAGGGTTGTCCTCATTGGGACGCGTAATCTCCCAGAGGACCACAAGAAGATCGAAAGCGGTCATTGGCTGCTCGGCTGCGACGATGAACGCTTGATTGCGGGCCTGCACGGCTTGTGCGGCGAGCAATGCGGCTTGTGCCGCGTCAATCGCATGGATCCACTGCAGTGGTCCGAGAGTTTGATTGACCTGTTCGGCCTGCTGCGGATTGCGCATCAGAACCCTCACGACACCTTGCGGATAAGGATTGCGTCCCCAAGCGGTCGCGGTGCGCAGCAAAGTGTATTCCATGCCATAGCGCTCGCTCGCCTCGATGACGAAATCCTCAGCCTCGATCATGCTCGCGCCGTAGGCCACGAGCTGAGGAGAGCCATGCGCCTCGCGCGCAGCATCGGCGAGGACCGGCCAGGTGTCGGGTGTGGGATGTGAGGCATAAACCGATGGTGTGCCCATGAGCACCAGCCGGCGGACATCTCCGGAACAAGCCTCGAGCAGCCGACGGGTGCCCTCGGCGTTGACGCGCCGCAGGTCTTGCAAAGCGCCCTGCGCCATGAACGCCGTGTGATAGACAATTTCGACATCCCGGACGGCCGCCGCAAGCGCGGCGTCATCCTCGATTGTTCCCTCGACCAGTTCGGCGCCGTTAGTATGAAAAGATCGGCCGGAACCGCTGGCGCCGGCCAGAGCTTTGACCTTCAGGCCCTGCGCGCAAGCGCGCTCCAGAATATACTGGCCGATCGGATGCGTAAGGCCGGTAATCAGGACCGTCATCGTATCATCTCCAGAGCTAATATGCGGATACAGTCATCGCGTGCCATCGATTGGCGCCGGCCACTATTCGATTTGCAGAACTCCCGGCGATTGCGGCATTTTCAGGCTTGCCGACGAATAGAATTCGTAGAGGCCGAGCAGTTCCTCGACGCATTGGCGCACCGTCGCCTCCGCAGTGAAGTCGAGGGCATTTTGGATCTTGCCGATGTCGAATTTGCGCAGCGGCGGCTGCTTCTCCTTGGCGAGGCCGCTGAAGGGGTTGTCGCCGCCCTCCATGTGCGTGATTTCCCAGAGCGTTTCGAGCAGGCCGAAGGCCGTAACGATCTCGGGTCCCGCCACTATGAAGGTCTCGTTTCGCGCCGCCGGGTCGTGACCAGCGATGAGCGCCGCGCGCGCCACATCGACGCCGTGCACCCATTGCATGGTCCCCCAGGCGGCGTTCAGTTGCTCGGCCCGCTCGGGGTTGCGCATCAGGCCGCTGATGACGCTCTCGGCGAACTTGGCGGTTCGCCCACAAACAACCGTCGGCCGCAGGATCGCGTATTCCATACCGTAGCGCTCGTTCGCCTCGTATACGAGATCCTCGGCGTCGATCATGCTTTGGCCCCACGCCGCGAGTTGCGCGTTGCCGTGCGCTAGCCTTGGCGCCTCGGCGCGGACGGGCCAGGTG
>JBAUNU010000578.1:0-2038 GCA_049579405.1 Methylocella sp. | reverse complement strand
GGCTCGGCATGGCTGTTCGGCCAGGACGCGGCCTTCGCCGGCGATCTCGCGCGCGAATTTAAGACCGTGCCTGGCATTATCAAAGCCCTGAGGACCTCGCTGGAGAACCATATCGCCGACGCCAAGGCGGCGGCGCCTTTGGCGCCCGGGGCGCCGCTCGCTCGGTCGCACCAAACGGAGTTTCCCATCGTTCAGGGACCCATGACCCGCGTCAGCGACCGCGCCGAATTCGCCCTCAAGGTCGCCGAAGGCGGGGCGCTGCCGTTTCTCGCGCTTGCGCTGATGCGCGGCGGTGACGTCGAAATCCTGCTCGCCAGCACCCGCGCGGCGATGGACGGCCGGCCCTGGGGCGTTGGCATCCTCGGCTTCGTCCCGGCGGAGCTGCAAGCCGAGCAACTGGCGGTCGTGCATGCCTTCCGGCCGGATTTCGCCTTGCTCGCGGGTGGACGGCCCGAACAGGCGTTCACCCTCGAACAGGCCGGGATTCCCACCTACCTGCATGTGCCCTCGCCCGGACTCCTGCGCCTTTTTCTCGAGGCCGGGGCCAAGCGGTTCGTCTTCGAAGGCCGCGAATGCGGCGGCCATGTCGGTCCCCGCGCGAGTTTCACGCTGTGGAACCAGATGATCGACGTTCTGCTCGCCGACGTCGAGCGGGCGGCGGCTTCCGGCATTCACGTTCTCTTCGCCGGCGGCATCCACGATGCATTGTCGAGCGCAATGGTCGCGGCGGCGGCGGGGCCCCTCGCGCGGATGGGCTGCAAGATCGGCGTCCTCGTCGGCACCGGCTACACGATGACGCATGAGGCCGTAGAAGGCGGCGCCGTGGTCGAGAGCTTCCAAAAGGAAGTCGCCAATTGCGCCCGCACCGTTCTTTTGGAGACTGGCCCGGGGCATGCGATCCGCTGCGTGAATACGCGTTTCGTCGACGCTTTCGCCGCCGAAAAGCGCCGGCTCCTCCGCGGCGGCGGGAGCCACGAGCATATGCGCGACACGCTTGAGGCCCTGAACGTCGGCCGGCTGCGCATCGCGACCAAAGGGATCGACCGCAATCCTGCTTATGGCAAGGAGCAAAACGCCCGGGAGTTCCAGGAACTCGACGGCGAAACGCAGCGGGCAAGCGGCCTCTACATGATCGGCCAGGTCGCCCTGCTGCGCGACCGCGTCACCTCGATCCGCGAACTCCACCAGGATATCTCCCACGCCGGCGCGGCGTTGCTCGCGGCGACCCCGGCGTTTGAGGGATCGCGCAAGACCGCGGTCCTGCCGCCAAGGCCGGCTGAGGTGGCGATCATCGGCATGGGCTGCATCCTGCCGAAGGCGCCGGATGTGGAGAGTTACTGGGAAAACATTCTCGATCACGTGAACGCCATCCAGGAGGTGCCGTCCGACCGCTGGGACTGGCGGCTTTATTTCGATCCCGACAAGACCGCGAAGGACAAGATCTATTCCAAATGGGGCGGCTTCATCGACGACGTCGTCATCGACCCTCTGCGCTACGGGATACCGCCGGCGTCGCTCAAATCGATCGAGCCGCTGCAACTGCTAACCCTCGAAGCCGTGCGGGCGGCGCTCACCGACGCCGGCTTCCCCGATGGCCACATCGCCGATCCCGAGCTGCGCAGCCGCACCTCGGTCATTCTCGGCGTCGGCGGCGGTTCGGCGTCGCTCGGGCAGCGCTATGCGGTGCGCACGTGCCTCCCCTCCCTCATGGACGGCGTGCCCGACGAGGTCTTCGGTGTTCTGCCGGAATGGACCGAGGATTCCTTTCCTGGGATCCTGATGAACGTCGTCGCTGGCCGAGTCGCCAACCGCTTCGATCTTGGCGGCGTCAATTTCACCGTGGACGCGGCGTGTGGTTCGTCGCTCTCGGCGGTGCGCCTCGCCGTCCAGGAGCTCGCCGCGGGGACGAGCGACATGGTCATCGTCGGCGGTTGCGATGCCTTCCAAAACCCGTTCGATTTCGTCGCCTTCTCGAAAACCCAGGCGCTGTCGCCGCGCGGCAAATGCCGGACCTTCGACGCGACGGCCGACGGGATCG
>JBAUNU010000577.1:0-13117 GCA_049579405.1 Methylocella sp. | reverse complement strand
GTCCCGAAGAAGCGGCGTGGCACGAAAACGGGCGGGAAAAAAAGACCCCGGGCAGGAGAAAAAGCTGAATAAATGTCCGTTCCGGGCCGCCTCACACCGTGTCGTATTTGCGGCGGGCATAGCTGAGGTTGCCGCCTTCCGGGCCAAAGTCTGCCGCTTCGACACTGCCAATCATGACAAAATGCATCACGACACTCTTTGCCTCGGCAAGACGGCAGTCGAACGCCGCGGCCGCGCGTCTCAGCACCGGAGCGCCGGTTGCGAGCGTGGTCCATTCGCCACCCGCGAATCTTTCGCCGCGATGGTGACCGGTACGGCCGGCGAGAAGCCGGATCGAAACCGTGTTTTATCCCGTCTTTCCGTCAAACGAGAGCGCCGCGCGAGTCATCGCGTGGCTTGAGCGGCACCCATTGTAATCGCGGCCATGTTGAGAGCGATGAACAGCGCTGCCATGGGAGCTTCTATCCCAAACTGGCGAGGCCGGGAAAGCTCTGCAACAGCCAGGCCGAAAAATCCTGAATCGATCCAGTCAAAAAGGCTATTCCCGTCGCCACGAGAAGAACGCCAATAACCCGCTCGATCGCCCCAAAATAGGGCCGGAACCGCTTGATAACCCGGACAAAGGGTTCGATTGCCAGCGCGGCCATCAAAAACGGCAGGCCGAGCCCGGCCGAATAGGAGGCCAGCAGCGCGATGCCCTTGCCGACTGTTTCCTCCGACGCGGCGACCGCGAGAATCGCCGCGAGAATGGGGCCAATGCAAGGCGTCCAGCCGAAGCCGAACGCCAACCCCATGATGTAGGCGCCCCAAATTCCGGCCGGCTTTTGCATGTCGATCCGGGCCTCGCGAAAAAGAAGAGCGAACCGGAAAACGCCCAAAAAATGCAAGCCCATCATGATGATCGCGGCCCCGGCGAGGAGCGAAAGCGTTAAGTAATATTCGTGCAGCACATGGCCGAAAGCCGAGGCTGTCGCGCCGAGGCCAACGAAAACCGTCGAAAAACCTAAGACGAAAAGCGCCGCCGCGAAGAGAATGCCGCGCCGCGCGCGGGCTTCGCGGCGGGTGGCGGCCTCCTCGATCGTCGTTCCGGCAAGGAACGTGAGATAGGGCGGAACCAACGGCAGCACACAGGGGCTCAAAAATGATAAAAGGCCTGCAAGCGCGGCGGCGGGAAGCGTGACATCGTGCGTCATCCGCCCTTCTAGCTTGTTCCCGGACGAGGGAAAAGCGCCAGGCCACGCGGAAACACGAGCACTTCGGCGGGTTTCGTAAAAATAACGTGAGACGGTAAGGATTGGACGATAGAATTTCCGTGCCGGTTCAGGAAATATTCATGGCGGCAGTAAATAAACTTGTTTCGATGCCCATCGCCCTCGCCGCCTGGCTTTTGCGCCGCAAAAATGCCTTGATCCGCGCCAGCACCCGTGCGGCCGCGCAACGGCCTGGCGCGCTCCTTCGATGACGGTTTTCCTCGTCTCTTTCTGCAACATCCTGTTCAATTTCGCGATCGGGCTTCTCGTCGCGAAATTTCTTGGCCCCGAGGAATATGGCCGGTTTGCCCTCGCCTACGCGACCGCGATCTTCGTCCAGACCGGCTTTTTCGATTGGACCCGGCTTGGGGCCACGCGGTTTTATTCCAAACGGATACGTGACGAGGACCCGGCGCTGCGGGCGACGCTCGATTTCGGCTTTGCAATTATCGCCGCCGGGCTTGCGGCCGGCGCGAGCCTTCTTCTGCTTACCGGCATCAGGTTTACCTTATCTTATCGTTTGATCGCCCTGGCGCTCGGCGCCGCCGCCGCCAATGGGCTTTTCGATTATCATACGGCGCTGGTTCGCGCCCGCTTCGACGACCGTCTTTTCACCCGGCTCGTTCTCGTCAAGAACATAGTGGCTTTCGCTCTCATGGGCGGCGGAGCCTTCCTGTTTGGCTCGGCCAGGATGACCCTCATTGGCACAATCGTCAGTCTCGCCGGATCGGTCGTCACCGCGCGCGCGGCGTTGCGCGATCCGGCCTCGCAACCTCGCCTCGCGCGCCTTTTCATTGCCCGTTCGCTGATGGCCTATAGCCTGCCTATCGTCGGTGCCAATTTGCTTTACCTCGCGATTCCTCTTGCCAATCGCTCGATCCTCGCGATCCTCCATGGATTTTCCGAAACCGGACAATTTTCCTTGGCCTATGATTTCGGAACCAAGGCGATCCAGGCGATCGGCTCGGCCCTCGATATTGTGTTGTTTCAGATCGCGGTCGCGACCCACGAATTGCATGGTCCGTTCCTGGCGAGGCGGCAGGTCGCCCGCAACATGACAATCGTTATCGCCATGGTTTTGCCAGCATGCACGGGGCTGTGGCTGACCCTTCCTTCGATTGAGCAATTGGCCGTGCCGGAGGCATTTCGAGGCCATTTTGACTTGCTCCTGCCTCTGATGATGACCGGCCTCTTCTCCATGGCCATGATTCAATACGCCATAAATCCGGTTTTCCAGATCGAGAAAAAAACCGCGCCTTTGATTGCCGCGGCCTTGGCGGCTTGTGTCGCCGATGCTCTGTTGCTCTTGATTTTGCCACAAGATGCCGGTGCGCCGGGCCTCGCCATCGCCCAGGCCGGGGCGATGCTGGCCGCGCTCATAGTGCTGATCGGTTTCGCAAACCGGACGAAACGGCAATGGCCGCGTTTACGCGATCTCGCCGTCACGGTTTTCGCCAATGCCTTGATGTCCGCGGCTGTTCTGCCAATGCGTGGCCAAGAGCCAGGACTTGCGACGCTCGCCGAACAGATTGCCACCGGCGTAGCTGTCTACGCTATCGTCGTGTTGGGGTTCGATGTGGCCGGGTTGCGTGGCCTCACGATCGCACGTCTGCGCCTGAGGTTTGCGCGAACAAAAGCGCTTTAAGGTTTTTCGCGCAGGCCGCCGCGTCGCATGAGCAGTGTCGCCCAGCCGTCGATGTCGATCCGCCGCGCCAGGGCGGTGCCTTGCGTCCGGTGGGCGGCGGCGACGCCCGGAACATCGCGCCCGATGAGGCCGGAGAGAATAATCTCCGCGCGGGGCGCCGCTAACCTTGCGATTTGCGGTGCGAGATCGCGCAGCGGACCCGCCAGAATATTCGCCAAAACCAGATCGTAAGGGCCCTCAGCCCGCAATACCGGATGCGCGACGCCCTTTGCAAGAACTGGACGCACGAAGTTCGCGACGCGATTGCGTCTTGCGTTGGCGCCCGCCGCTTGCACGCAAACAGGATCGATGTCCCCGGCGCAAATTTTGCGCTTGAACAATTTGGCTGCCGCGATGGCAAGGACGCCGGAGCCAGTGCCAAGATCAAGGATGGCGCGGGGCCGCCGCTTGCGCGCGACGAGATCCAGCATGAGGAGGCAGCCGCGCGTCGAACCATGGTGGCCGGTGCCAAAAGCCAGCGCGGCCTCGATCTCGATTGCGACGTCGTTGGCCTTGACCGCGTCGCGTCCATGCGCGCCATGAATGAGGAACCGTCCCGCCCGTACCGACTTCAGCCCTTCGAGGGAAGCGGCAACCCAGTCGCGTTCATCGACGCGGCCGAAGGTTGCCGCGCGGGCTGCGGCGTCGCCCGCGGCGACGGCGACGAGGGCGCGGACATTTGCTTCATCAGGGGGGATGCCAAAATAGGCCTCGACAATCCAGAGACCCTTATTCCAATCGCTAGGGTCTGGGGATTCCTCGAACGCCGCGGCGGCGGTCGTGGCCGGATCAAAAGTCTCGACAATAATGGCGGCGATCCTGCGCGCCGCCGCCTCTTCGCAGGAAAGACGCATGACATGCGCGGCGCCATTTGGGGGCAGGCCTTCGAGCATGGCGGCAGCTACCATGCAGGGCCGCGAACGGCAATGGGGAGTTGCGCGTGCGGCTGCGCAAGCCTTCCGCCACCCATCCAGGAACAAGCGAACCGCGGCTTCGAGCCGCTGGTCTTCCCGCGAGGTTTCCTCGCGGCCGCCGAGCAGAGCCACGCGCTGGGGTAGACCGGCGGCAAGGATGAAGAACTGCTCGGCCAGAATTTCCAGATCGCCAAATTCGATCACGCCACGATGCAAAGGCCAAGGCATTCGGTTTCGAACTCGCGTGTCAAGGATCGCACACCCGCCAAGAACTGCGCCAAATATCCGGACGCTCGCGCTGTTGAAACGGCGGAATGCGCAACGCCTCAGATCGAACGCCGGATCGCCGCCATCGGCGCGGCCATTCCCGTCTTCATCGAAGCCGATGCGGGCATCTCGAGGCGCCTTCGCTTTGCTGATCGGAATGCCCGAGGATACTCGAGTCAAGAGCGTTTCCCGATCGCGTGGAACCACGTGATCGACAAGGGCAGGTCGGAAACGAAAAAGTCGACCAATTTTTTTGAGGACGCGCCGCAAGAGCTCGTTGGAGACCCGAACGCGGCCCAAGGCGATCGGAAGCCGATTCAACTTGAATAGGATTTCTGCTCAATAATTAAACAATTGAAAAGCAAATCGATGCTTTTCTTTAGAGCGGTCCTCCGATCGTTGGTCTTATAGACCTGTCTTGCCAGCGAGACGAAGGCGGCGCCGAAGTCTTCCCTTGCTTCATGTCCCCGCAAGGCGCTCTCGATGTTCCAGAGCACGCCATTCATGGACTTAAGTTCGGCCTGGAGTTCGGCGAGCCGCGCGCCGCCGAGGCCGCATTCGCTCTTGAGCTTCCGCAACAGCGTGAGTTCGCGCCGGATATTTTCGCGCTTCGCTGCTTCCCCGGTGTGACTTTCCTTGATCTCCAAGATCGCGATCTTGTCGATGAGCTCGCCAACCGCTCCGGGGATTGCGATGGCTGCCATTGTGCGCGGTTCCAACTGGCCAGCTTTTTCCGTTACACCTGCCGCAATGATCGATGCGATCCGCTTAAAAACCGACTCCCAGTCTCCGTTTTCGGCTTGGCGAAAGAGCCGCATGCTGGGATACCAAGGGCAATCCTCGCGGTGCATCAGCCAGCGCCAATCCGGCACGCGTTTCAGGGCGAGGAAAACCGGCCTTCCCAAGGCGCCGGCAAGATGCGCGATCGCGGTATCCGGGGTAACGACGAGGTCGAGGCTCTCCATCGCTGCCGCGCAGTCCACGAAGGAATCGGGTCCGGCATCGAAATCGTTTCCCAAGCTCTCAATCGTGAATCGGCCGCCCGCTGGTGTTTTCACCTCGATGGCGGCTTGATCCTTCATGAGACTGATCAGCCGCACGTCTTCCATTGCCGCGAGCGGCGCTAAACAAGCAAGCGGAATCGACCTTTGAAGGTCGATCAATTCGTTGTCTTGCCAGCCAACGCCGATTCGGAAACCTGCGGTGCCGATTCGCCCGGCCCACTTCGCAACGAGGCCCGGTTCTGGATGAAGATAGGGGATTGGCGCAGGAATGGTCTCCAAGCTGGTTTGGAAACCGCAAGGAAGGCTCATGAGCGCGCTCTGACAAGCAAAGCTTTCGTTCGAATCGAGAGCTTCGACGAGGCGAACCGGCTTCGGCAAGGAGCGCAGTAGCCGGTGCATGTTCTTGCGGCACAGCAAGGTAACATCGGCGCCGTCGTCAACGAGACATAGCAGATAACGCGAAAACTGGATCAGGTCGCCAGGGCCCTGCTCATCCCATACGACGATTGCTTGACCGCCTAATTTCTGGCCCTCCCATATCGGCAAATCCGAGATGAGGGTTTTGGATGGCGCATTCGAACGGTTCCAGCGGCTTTCGAAATCCTTGAAGCCGGCTTTCAAACTGCCCGTGAGGAGGAGCGCGCCGGCCCGGTTGTTTCGCGCATCCGGATAGTCAGGCTTATGTCTCAAGGCCTCGTCGAAAAAGAACAGAGCCTCGTCGATCCGGCCTGCCTCCCTAAGAGCCGCGCCAAGACCAGACAAGGCTTCGGGATCATGAGGTTTGATACGCAGGGCTTCGTTATAGCAGGCCACGGCTTCCGGATGACGATCGAGCTCCTGCAAAACATTGCCGCGATTAAGCCACTTGTCCGGGGCGGTGGGATTGCAGCGGACGGCTTTATCGAGACTGGCCAGAGCCTCGCCCAGACGTCCGAGTTTGTGGAGCGCGGCACCGCGAATGCCAAGACACTGCGCATGTTCCGGGGCGCGCCGCAAGACCTCGTTGCACGACAGAATTGCCTCTTCGGCGCGGTCCATTTGAAGCAAAATATTAGCGCGATTGGTCAAGGCCGGCGAAAACCCCGGCCGGATTTTTAAGGTAAATGCGTAGGCAGCAAGCGCGTCTTCGAGCTGACCGAGCTCGTGCAGGATGTTGCCGCGATTGCAGGAGGCTTCGTAAAAGGCGGGATCGAGCGCAAGCGCGGCATCGTAAGCCGCGAGCGCATCCCGAAGCCTGCCAAGCCCCTGCAGGGCTATCCCTTTGTTGTAGAGGGCCTGCGGGTAACCGTCGCGGTAGCGCGAGGCCAAGTCATAGGCGGCGAGCGCCTCCTCGAGACGGCCGAGCTTTTGCAGGACATTGCCTCGATTGAGCTCCGTTTCCGCATCGGGCGGCCCGCGCCGGGCGGCTTCCTCATAAGCGGGGAGGGCATCTTCGAGGCGTCCAAGTTTTTGCAAGACGGAGCCCCTGTTGAACAGATTCGGGCTATCGCCGGGCCTTATCGTCTCGATCGCGTCGAAGCAGGCGAGGGCTTCGTCAAGGCGCCCGAATCGTTCAAGCAAGGCGCCGCGATTCATCAATGCCCCGCAATGCGCAGGGCTCCATTGCAACGCAGCCTCGTAAGCGGCGAGAGCGTCGGTCATGCGCCCGAGGCTCTGCAAGACGGTGCCCACGCTGTACAAGGCCTCGGCGTCGCGCGGCCGGAGTTTTAGGATCGCTTCGAACGATTCTAGGGCGTCCTGTGGCTGACTAAGCCGCTGAAGAACGATGGTGCGGGCGGAGAGCGCTTCGGGAAAGCCTGGTTGCAAGGCAAGCGCACGATCGAACCATGTGAGGGCATGGCGCAAATCGCCGGCATTGGAATAGATCAGGCCGAAGATATAGCATCCGGCATTGCTCCGCGCGGCAAGATCCGCATATTGCTTGATTTGCGCGATCGCCTCTTGGCCCGCGCCGGCATTGAGCAAGGCAAAGGCTTCCGTGACCGCGGCTTGGAGAAGCTCCCTGCCGCGAAACTCATCCCGGTGATCGAGAGTTTCCAATTGTTCAACCTGGGGGACGCGCATTTGCCCCGGCTCATCGGGATGCGGGATATCGAGCCCAAACCGCATGCTCTTCAAGGGATTATCCGGTACCGGCGGGAGAGATCAAAAGGTGTCAAGGCGAGCGGCGCGACGATCACGATGACGCGCCCCGCGAAACGTTGGATCCGGATTGAAGCGAAGAAAACTTTTGCGGGCCTGACCCGCGCCCGGCGGCCGCTACCAAATTTGGCGCTGATCCAGGGCCGCAAGGGACGGTTTCATTCAAGCTGTTGCAATGCACCAGACGGAGGCCAACCTGCCTATGCGATCAGCCGCGCGATCGCCGCGCTTAAGGGCGCAATCCGCGAATGCGATCCGCCGAGGGGCTGTATTCACCACTCAGATCGCAGTTCGCAATAGGCGCCGGCCGATTACCGGAAGCTGCTTGCCGCACACGGCCCCGTTGGCGCCATGAGCCGCCACGCAATCCTTAAGATAACGCCAAGGCGGAAAGCTTCATGAAGACATCGAAGAGATTGAAGGCTGAGGCAGTGAATTTGAGGGACTACGAAAGATTCGAGGGCCTAACGGCGACCTTTCCCGCTTCCTCGACGAAGTTTGAGGCGCCATTCCGCGCTCGGCGGTCTCTGGGCGGCGCGGTGTGAGGCGGGCGAAACTAACAAAAACGCCGCACGGCGGAGTTGCGCGCGCCGCGGAACGGGTGCATTCTAGCAAAGCAATTTGCCGCTACGCTAGGGGCGCTGGTGCCAAACGTTGCAAACTGAAGGGACGCACCGTGGACGGTTAATCAACAATCAGGAAAATTTTAGGGAGGCAAGGATGACTGTCGCACGCATTCTCGCGGCCAAGGGGAGGGACGTCGTCGCCACCCAGCCGCATCGGACCTTGGCCGAGGCCGCCGCGCTTTTGACGGCGCGAGAAATTGGCGCGGCCGTGGTCACCGACGCGCAAGGCCGCGTCCTTGGAATCTTGTGGGAACGCGACATCGTTCATGCGATCGGGAAGGGCGGCGCGGCCGCGCTCAACGATGCCGTCTCAAGACATATGATGGTGCCGGTCGTGACAGCGCGTGAGGACGAAGGCGTTCATATGGCCATGGAAAAAATGACCATCCGGCGCTGCCGCCACCTTCCCGTCGTCGAAGACGAGAAACTGGTTGGCATCGTGTCGATCGGCGACGTGGTTAAATACCGGCTCGAGCAAATCGAACACGAGTATCAGGCGATGCGCGAATATATCGCGCACGCATGAGCCAAGCAGGCAAAATTCACCGCGGCGAGATTGCCGTCTCCGGGGGAGACATCGCAACGTCCTTGGCGATGTCGTGTATGACACGGCGTGTGGCCTCGCGGCCGATCGCGATAAGTTCGTCGGCGCGATGAAAATCGAAGAGGCCGACGGTTCCGAGCCGCGCGTTGACGAGAACGTCAGGCGGATCGCCGGCGAGGCGCGAGCGCGAAATCCTGCCTTGCGCGATGTTGAACGCATCCATCATCGCGATCCCTATCCCCGGCGCTCCGTCCTCCCGTTTGCCGAACACCCGGCGCAGTTTGCCGCCCATCCCGCCGAAGATGCGCGCCCCCAGCGAGGGTCCCGCCGCGGGCGGGGCGAACTCATACTGTTCGAGCGCCGGCTCTATCGAGACACGATCGTCGATGATCGTCCCGCGAAAAGTCGTGTCACCGACGAGATTGACGGCGACGACAACCTCGGCGCCAAGAGCGCGGCAGAGCGTGACGGGGATGGGATTGACCAGCGCGCCATCGAACAGCCAGCGCCCATTGATCTTCACCGGTTCGAAAATTCCGGGCATGGCGTAGGAGGCCCGGATGGCATCCGCGACATTGCCTTTGGTCAACCAAATCTCATGTCCCGAGCCGATTTCGGTCGCGACAGCGGCGAATTTTTTGTCGAGGTCCTCGAAGCTTAGATCGGAGAATTCTTGTTCGAGCTCGCGCCGCAGCCTTTCGCCGCCGAGAAAGCTCACTCCCGAAAACGACACATCCATAAGACTTATGACACGTTTCCTTGTCAGGCCGCGGGCGAAATCTTCAATCTCCTTGAGCTTGCCGGCGGCATAGGCTCCCCCGACCAAGGCTCCGATCGAAGTGCCGGCGACGACATCCGGATAAATCCCTTTTGCGTTGAGCTCGAGCAAGACGCCAATATGCGACCAGCCGCGCGCGCCGCCCGCGCCAAGCGCGATACCAACCTTCGGCCAGCGAGCGGCCGCGATGACACGTTCGTTAGCGCCCACGCCGTTAACGTTCTCCAGGTAAAACGGCTTCTCGTTCAATTGCACGGTCCTCGCGTGCGCGCCTTGGCCTGAACGGTCATGGCTTGGCGGCGCGTCCGGGGGATTCTGAGCTTTCACCATAAACATGTCACCTTGCTCCAGAGTGTTCCTCTTCTTGGTTGAAAATGCCTGAAGAGGGCGGGCATTCGCCGCGAAAATCCGGAATTTATAAACACACGGCAGAAAATCGGATTTGCCTCAGTCGAAAACAAGCCTGGCTTGATCGCCGCCGAGCGCGACCTTGCGGTAGAAGCAGGAGCGCCGGCCGGTGTGGCAAGCGCCGCCGTTGCCGCCGGGCTCGACCGTCAAAAGCAGGGCGTCCTGATCGCAATCGGTCCAAATTTCCACAACTTTTTGAACCTGGCCCGATGTGTCACCCTTGCGCCAGAGCATTTGGCGTGAGCGCGACCAATAATGCGCCACGCCCGTCTCAATGGTGAGCCGCAAGGCTTCCGCGTTCATATAAGCGAGCATCAGGATTTGCCCGTCGCGCGCGTCCTTCGTCACGCAGGCGATCAGCCCGTTGGCATCGAAGCGCGGCGTAAATGCAATTCCTTCTTCCAATTCACTTTTCCCGGTCTGGCTCGGGCCGGGGCCGGGCGATGTCGTGGGCAAGGATGTCGGATTTCCCATGCCGTGTTGCGCTGCCCAATCAGCAAATCCCGGGCCAGACACGGCCCGGGAGTCTAGCACTTGTCCGGCAACGGCGTGGAGTGCTCACTTGCCGCCGCGCAGCATCGTCAAGAACCGGATTTGCTCGGCGGGATCGTCGCGAAAGATGCCGGAGAATTGGGTCGTGACGGTTTCCGCGCCGTGTTTGCGAACCCCGCGCATGGACATGCACAAATGCTGGGCTTCGAGCATGACGGCGCTGCCGCGCGGGCGCAGATGCCGGTCGATCGCGGCGACGATCTGGGCGGTCAACGCCTCCTGCGTTTGCAGGCGCTTGGCGTAGATATCGACGAGCCGCGCCAGTTTGGAAAGCCCGGCCACGCCGGCCTCGGACGGATAATAGGCAACATGAGCCATGCCGAAAAAGGGCACCATGTGATGCTCGCAGTGCGACGCAAACGGAATATCGCGGACAACAACCATATCGTCGTAGCCGTGGACTTCCTCGAACACGCGGGCGAGCACGTCGGTCGCGTCTTGTTGGTATCCGGAAAAGAATTCTTCATAGGCCTTGACGACCCGTTTTGGGGTGTCGCGGAGACCCTCGCGCGAGGGGTCGTCGCCGGTCCAGCGCAAAAGAACCCGCACGGCCGCCTCGGCCTCCTCGCGCGTCGGGCGTGCGAGCGGGGAAACGTAGGGTCGTGGCTGTGGACGTTCAAGCAAGGACTTAACCACGGCATCCATGTGGCGCCTCCATTAAAGTTCGAATGAGCGTCCTTGGCCTTGCTCCCTATGAAAAGAGCACCGGACGGACGGCTGTCCGGGGAGTTTGGTTTGGAAATCTGCCAGATCTCGTTCGCCAAACCCTGCTATCCTATATAGTACGCGGGGGGCGCCGTCACCTGGACCTCTATGTCAAGCGAAGCCAATTTTTTCGATATATATAACCACCGGATCCTCGATCTGGCCGCCAATATTCCCCGGCAGGGTCGGCTCTCGGCGCCCGGCGCCACAGCGACGGCCCATTCGAAGCTGTGCGGTTCGACGGTCGTCGTCGATCTTGCCATGGCAGGCGGCCAAGTGGTCGATTTCGCGCATGAGGTCAAGGCGTGCGCGCTAGGTCAGGCCGCGGCCTCGATCATGGCCCGTCACGTGATCGGCGCGACCGGACCGGAACTGCGCGCGCTGCGCGATCAGGTGCGCGCCATGCTCAAGGCAAATGGACCGCCGCCGCGGGGCAAATGGGCCGATGTCGCCATCCTCGAGCCGGTGCGCGATTTCAAGGCCCGGCACGCCTCGACCCTGCTCACCTTCGACGCGACAGTCGATTGCGTCGACCAGATAGAAGCCACAGGCGCCGGCGCGAGCGATCAGGCCCCGGCCCGGCCAGCACAATGATTTGATCAGAACCCATTCCAAGTAAAGGTATAGGCAACTATGACACCTGCGGTGAGCGAGCCGAGCCGGTTCGGGTTCGGGCTTGCCCCCGCGCTATCGACGTAGCAGTTAATGGCATGGTTAGAAGTGTGCGAAGATCGGGGCCAGCATGCTCAAGTCGATGTGATAGTTCAAGCCGGCGCGGACGATGTTGCCGTTGAAGCGCGTGCTGGCGGTGGTAGCGCCGACGGTGACGGGGACGCCACCAACGAAGTTCACCAGCGGGCTCATGGTAAAATTCACGTGGCCGAGGTCATAATAGAGATATTCGACCTTGAGGCTCCAGTTGGGATAAAATAGCCATTCAACGCCGCCGCCTGCCGTCCAACCGGCGAGAGTCTTATCAAAGGAGCCGAAGGAGGCACCTGAGGAAAATCCGGGGGACACGGTTTGGGCGATGGTGACGCTCGCCCGTGTAGTGCCATAAGCCACGCCGCCGGTTCCGTAGGCAAGAAACGTCGGCGAGATGAGATAGCCAAGGCGGACACGGTCGGTGGCGAGCCAATCGAGACCTTTGGAGGCAGTCAAGTTCTGATTAGTAGAAAAACCGACACCGGCGACGTCTGCGGTGGCTTGGCTAAACAAAGTGGTTGTCTGGTTGCCATTGGCGATACCTTGGAAGTCCGACTCGAACCCACCGACCCATCTGTTGGCGAACTGGTAATTGTCGCCCCACTGGCCACCGCCGATGAAACTATCGATCTTCACCGGGACACTGGTGGTTGCCAGCCCAGCAGTTGCTATGCCAAGGGGGTCAAAGCCCGGAAAGCTGGCCCCGTTGCCCGTAACCGTGGTAACGCTATTGTTGTTGCTCCAAGTGCCGCCCGCATTCAAGCCGACGTAGAAGCCGCTCCACTGCGGTGGAGGCGGGGCCGGCGGAGGCGGGACGGGGAGGGGTTCGGCTGCGAGGGCCGCGCCCGAAAGGGCCATGGCGCCTGCGGAAGCTAAGAGTATACGACGTAACATGATACCTCTCCTCATCTTCGCCCTATCGACGCCAACGCCCCCGCCGATTTGGTATCGGCCAGCGAGAATTGGTATTATGAGCTGTCGTTTGAGCGCGCGCCAGTGTATTTCTGCCACAGTGGGCCGCAATAATGGAGCGTTTGGCGTTAAGTTCGATGCAAGTTTTGTCTGATACCGGCCGCTTTGCCGCGCATGTTGCCATACGCGCCTATCAGCTGACCCTGTCCGCGATCGCTGGGACCCATTGCCGGCACCTGCCAACCTGCTCGGCCTATATGGACGAGGCAATCGCGCGGCATGGGCTTTGGGCGGGGGGCGCGATGGGGCTTGCCCGGCTTCTCCGCTGCCACCCGTGGGGCGCCTTTGGATTCGATCCGGTGCCCAAAGCTTTGCCAAGGCATGCGCGGTGGTGGCGCCCATGGACCTATGCCGCGGGCGTCGCCAGGGGACAGGGCGGGGAATAGGTTATCCTGCCGGAGCCGCGTGCAAGAGCGTTAGAGCCACGGCGCAGGCATTTGAGACATTGAGGCTCTTGATCGCGCCCGGCATATCGAGGCGCACCAGGAAATCGCAATATTCCCGGCTGAGGCGCCGCAGCCCCTTGCCTTCGCCGCCGAGCACGAGCGCGATCGGCCGCCGCAAGG